>JBDTTY010000001.1:0-20379 GCA_040007975.1 Betaproteobacteria bacterium
CACGATGGGCGGATTCACCGGCCTCGTGTTGGCGCTGGTGCCGATCGACATCCAGTTGCAGGACACCTATTACGTTGTCGCGCACTTCCACTATGTGCTGGTGGCGGGTTCGCTGTTTGCATTCTTTGCCGGCGCGTACTACTGGTTGCCGAAGTGGACCGGCACGATGTACGACGAAAAGCTTGGCAAACTGCATTTCTGGGCGTCGATGATTTTCTTCAACATCACGTTCTTTCCGATGCACTTCCTCGGTGTGGCCGGCATGCCGCGACGCATTCCCGATTACGCGCTGCAGTTTGCCGACTGGAACATGGTCGCGTCGATTGGCGCGTTCGGATTCGGAGGATCGCAACTGATCTTCGTGTACGCCCTGATCAAATGCATCAGACATGACGGCGCCAAGGCGCCAGCCAAGCCGTGGGAAGGGGCCGATACGCTCGAGTGGACGTTACCGTCGCCGCCTCCGTACCACAGCTTTGAAACACCACCGGTCGTTCGCTAGGAGGCTTTGCGCGTCATGGCCACTGACAGGACGGACCGCAACAAGCTGCGCCGCGCCAATCTGCGCACGGCGCTGGTGCTGGCATCGGTTGCCGTCGTATTCTTTGTCGGCATTCTGGCCGCGCGCTTTGTCGGTGATGGCCAATCCGGCATCACCGTGCTGGGCGGGGCGGTCTTGTTGTTTCTGATCGTTGCGATCGGCCGGAATCTGCGCAAATGAACACGCCATTGCCCGACGGACCTGCAGCCACGCTGGCCAGTGAACGACGCGTGGCCAATCGCGCGCTGCTCACTCGACTCATGGTCGTGGCGGTCGGGATGTTCGCCTTCGGCTACGCGCTGGTTCCGTTCTACGACCAGATCTGCAAGGCGGCTGGTCTCAACAATTTGCTGCAACCCGCCGCGGTCAGCAACACGCAGGTGGACATGCACCGCACGGTGCGCATCGAATTCGATTCCAATGTGCGCAACCTGCCATGGACATTCAAACCGGTCACGCCGATTTCTGACGTGCATCCGGGACAGGTGCAGCACATCGTCTATGCAGTGTCGAACAACACCAATCGCGTGATCACCGGTCAGGCCATTCCGAGCTACGGCCCGCAGTACGCAGCGCAGTATTTCCAGAAGCTCGAATGCTTCTGCTTTACGAAGCAGACGCTGCAGCCGGGCGAGGTGCGGCAGATGCCGGTGGTGTACGTGATCGATCCGGCGGTGCCGGATGAACTCAAGACGATCACGCTTTCCTATACGTTTTTCGAAGTCGAAGGCGGTTGAAACCTGCCAGTGGAACCGGGTCGACAGGTTGACCCGTCTTTTGAAATGACTAGTTTCGCATCAAGGGGTGATTCATGAGTGCAGCCGCCGACGGCGTCAAGCCGTATTACTACGTTCCCGAACCCTCGCACTGGCCGATCACCGGTGCGATCGCGCTGCTGTTGATGGGCTCCGGGGCCGCGTTCTGGTTCAACGGCTACCCGGCGGGACCCTGGATGGCCGGACTGGGTGCGTCCATCCTGATCTACATGCTGTTCGGCTGGTTCGGCCAGGTGATCCGCGAATCCGAAGGGCACCTCTACAACAAGAAAGTGGATCTCTCATTCCGCTGGAGCATGAGCTGGTTCATCTTTTCCGAGGTGATGTTCTTCGCCGCGTTCTTCGGCGCGCTGTTCTACATCCGCAATATCTCGGTGCCCGATCTTGGCAGCATATCGTCCAAGATCCTGTGGCCCAATTTCGCGGCGCAGTGGCCTACCGATGGCCCCTACGTAAGCACCCAGTTCACGCCGATGGGCGCGATCGGCATTCCGCTGATCAACACGATTATCCTGCTCACCTCAGGTGTGACGCTGATGATTGCCCACCATGGTCTCAAGGCCGATCACCGCGGTGTCGTCAAGCTCTGGCTGTTTCTGACGATCGTGCTGGGCTTCCTGTTCGTCGGCTTTCAGGCCTACGAGTACATGCATGCGTACTCGGAAATGAACCTCAAGCTGTCCAGCGGTGTCTATGGTTCGACGTTCTACATGCTCACCGGCTTTCACGGCGCGCACGTGACGATCGGTGCCACGATGCTGCTGGTGATGCTGTGGCGCGTGATGCGCGGCGATTTCACGCCTGATCATCACTTCGGTTTCGAGGCCGCCGCCTGGTACTGGCATTTCGTCGACGTCGTGTGGCTCTTGTTGTTCGTGCTGGTGTACTGGCTGATCTGAGACGCGCGCCAACATCAGGAGCCGCCCGGCGTTCGGTGCGGCTCTTGTTGTTTGGTGCTATGGAAATCGTCCCGTTCAACGGCCTGTCATGTTTCGGTGTGTCGGTTACTCGTTGTGTCGGTAGGCGAGGCTTCAGCCGCGCGCGCGACGACGCTTGCAACCGCGAGGCGGAAGCCTCGCCTGCATGCTTCGGGCAGTATGGCTTCAACGCAGACCCTGCTGCCCGATCCAACCCATCCAGTAGGAAAACAACAGGAACGCAATCAGGCTGACCGAAAGTCCAACGCGAATCGTCAATGCCCAGACCACGCGTTTGCCTCGACCCGCGTCGCGGTAGAGAAAGACCAACGCGGCAAACAACGCGACGATGATCGCGATCAGCACGACGACGACGACAATTTTCATGGCAACCTGAACGAGACGGCAGGGCTGGAACGTGGAGTGTAGTGAAATCCGCGCCAACGTGCGCTTACTTGCAATGGACACCCCACCTATCCCACCGTCAGCGCCACGCCGCCTTCGCCCTGCGGCGTTGCCCACCATTGCGACGGTGCTCGGCATCGCGCTGTTTGTCGTCGCCGGTAACTGGCAGCATGGTCGTATGGAGCAGAAGCTCGCATTGCGTACGCAGCTCGACGCCGCCGCAGCAGCGCCTCCGGTGGACTTGCCGGTCGACGCCAAGTGGGTTGAATGGCGGTTTCGTCCGGTCGTGCTCGAAGGGCGATTTGATGCAGGCCGGCAGATTCTGATCGACAACAAGGTGGAAGGTGGTCGCGTTGGGTACCACGTCGTCACGCCATTACTGCTGTCCGATTCGCGCGCGGTGCTGGTTGATCGCGGATTTGTCGCGGCAGGCGCTACCCGCGACGCGTTGCCCGACGTGCCGCCACCACTAGGTCCGGTCACCATTCATGGTCGCATCAACATTCCGCCGGCGGGCTATGTCGAATTGCAACACGCAGACGCGACCGGTGCCGTGTGGCAAAACCTCGACCCGACGCGTTTTGGGCAAGTCAGCGGATTGCCTGTGGTCCCGATCGTGATCGAGCAAACCGCGGCTCTTGGTGCCACCGACAGGTTGCTACGGCAATGGCCCGTGCCCGATGTCGGCGTCGACAAGCATCGGATCTACATGGTGCAGTGGTATGCCTTTGCCCTCATGACGGGCGGCCTGTGGCTGTGGTTCACGTGGCGGCGGCGCCAATGAATGCGCCCCCGATAACCCCCGCCGTGCGCAAGAACCGACGCACGCTGTACCTGATCGCCTTGATTGCAGCGGCACCTGCCATTGCGTCGTACACGGTCTACTATTTTTTCCCGCCCGACAGACGCGCCAACTACGGCGAGTTGTTGCCCACGCATCCCGCACCGGCGCTGACGGGCGTCGCTGCCGACGGAGCGCCCTTCGCGTTCAGTACCCTGGCCGGCAAATGGGTATTGGCCATGGCGGCACCCGCGGGATGCGACGCGGCCTGCATTCAGGCGTTATACGCCACCCGACAGGCCCGTACCATCCAAGGGCGAGAAATGGAACGCTTGGTGCGCGTCTGGTTCGTGACCGACGACGCGACGATCGATCCTGCGCTGCTGACAGAGCATCCCGGGCTGCTCGTGGTGCGCGGGCGCCCGGAGGCATGGTCGCGCCTCAATGTGGGCCCCGATCGGATGGTGCTCCTTGATCCATTGCAAAATCTGGTGCTGGCGTTTCCGCGCAATCCCGATATCAAGGCCATGGCCCGCGACCTCTCGCGTCTGCTCAAGGCATCCCGAATCGGGTGACCACGCCGCGCCGTGTAAAATGTAGGACTCACCTCCACCGTCTCCATTCATCGCCACGCCATGACCGCCTTAGCCGTCGCCGAGAACCGCTTCCGTCAGTTTTTTGCACTGACGAAGCCGCGCGTCGTGTCGTTGATCGTGTTCTGCGCCGTCATCGGCATGTTCCTCGCGGTGCCGGGATTGCCGCCGGCCCATATCGTGTTTGCAGCCACGCTCGGAATTGCTCTGGTGGCAGGCGCCGCCGCCGCCATCAATTGCCTAGTCGAACAGAAGATCGATGCGGTGATGCAGCGCACGCGTGGGCGTCCACTGCCGCGAGGCGAACTCACGTCGCTGCAAACCTTGATCTTCGCGTCACTGATGGGGGGCGTGGGACTGTGGCTGCTTTATCGCTACGTCAACCCGCTCACGATGTGGTTGACACTGGGCACATTCGTCGGCTACGCAGTGATTTACACCGTGTTGTTGAAGCCCGCTACGCCCCAAAACATCGTGATTGGCGGCGCGTCGGGCGCCATGCCCCCGGTATTGGGCTGGGCCGCCGTGGCCAACGATGTCGCGCCCGAAGCGCTGTTGCTGTTCCTGATCATCTTCATCTGGACGCCGCCGCATTTTTGGGCGTTGGCGCTTTACCGGACACAGGACTACGCGAAGGCGGGCCTGCCGATGTTGCCGGTCACGCATGGTTCGCAGTACACGCGGCTGCAGATCGTTCTCTACACGATTGCGCTGGTCGCCGTCTCGCTGATGCCTTGCGCGCTCAAGATGAGTGGATTGCTGTATTTCGTTTGCGCTTTGGTTCTTGGCTTTGTCTTCCTGGGTTACGCACTGCGGCTTTATTTTCGCTATAGCGATGATCTTGCACGCGCGACATTCCGCTATTCGATCGTGTATCTCGCCGCACTTTTTTCCGCGTTGCTCGTCGATCACTACTGGCAGTGATCGCACGCCTTCCTGCCGCGTTGGCGGCTTTCGCGCTGTTGGTACTGGTTACGGTTACAGGCTGTTCGCCTGATGCCGCCAAGTTCAAATCTTCCGACGTCACCGGTGCCAGTTTCGGACGCGACTTCGCGCTGACCGATGCGTCGGGCAAACCGCGCACGCTCGCCGATTTTCGCGGCAAGGCCGTGGTGATGTTCTTCGGCTACACCCAATGCCCCGACGTGTGCCCCACAACACTGGCAGCGTTGGCGGAAGCGATGAAGCAGCTGGGGCCGGACGCCGATCGCGTCCAGGTGCTGTTCGTCACGATTGATCCCGCACGCGATACACCGGCGCTGCTCAACACCTACGTGCCGGCATTCGACTCGCGGTTTCTGGGCTTGTATGGCGATGATGAGGCGACGCAGCGCGTCGCGCGCGAGTTCAAGATCATCTATCAGAAGCAGCCGGGAGCAACGCCGGACACGTACACGATGGATCACTCTGCGGGTACGTACATTTTCGATCCGCTGGGTCGCTTGCGTCTCTTCGTCAATCACGGTCAGGGGCCGGATGTGTTTGTGCATGATTTGCGCGAAATCCTGCGCACGACGCCCAAGTAATGCAGATTGCCGGTAGACAATAGTTCGTAGGCGAGGCTTCAGCCTCGCCAGCAATCCCGCGAGGCTGAAGCCTCGCCTACTGGCCGCGTGGCATACCGCGCATTGGCCACGTCAGAACTCGATCATCTCGAAGTCTTCCTTGCGCGCACCACACTCGGGGCATGTCCAGTTGGGGGGTACGTCTTCCCATCGGGTGCCTGGTGCGATGCCCTCATCGGGTGCGCCGGTGGCCTCGTCGTAAATCCAGCCGCAAATGAGGCACATGTATTTTTTCATCGGGATGTCGCTGGTTCCGGGTGGAGTAAACTTGCAAATTGTAACGTGCCAGTGCGCGTCGATGCGACGTGCGTCTCTTGAAGCGATAAGCCATGCCTGATGCCGAATCCGGATTTCCTCCGCTGGTCCTGACCTTTGCCGCGTCCGATCCCACGGGCGGCGCGGGAATGCAGGCCGACCTGCTGACGCTTGCCAGCATGGGCTGCCATCCGCTGTCCGTCATCACTGCAATCACCGTGCAGGATTCGATGGGTGTCGAAGCCGTGATGGCGATCGATGCCGATTGGGTCGCCGATCAGGCGCGCTGCCTGCTCGAGGACATGCCGGTGGATGCATTCAAGATCGGGGTGCTGGGCAGTGTTGAAAACATCGCCGCGATTGCGGAAATCGTGTCGGACTATCCTGATGTGCCGCTGATTCTCGATCCCGTTCTGGCCTCCGGTCGCGGCGATGAACTCGCCACCGAGGACATGACCCGCGCGTTACGCGAATTGCTGCTGCCGCAGACCACGATTCTCACCCCCAACAGTCTCGAACTCCGCCGGCTTGCAGAAGCCGAAGAGGACGACGAGCGCACGCTCGAGCAATATGCGGCCAAATTGCTCGAGACCGGTTGCGAATACGTTCTCGTCACCGGCACGCACGAAAACACGCCCCAGGTGGTCAATACGCTCTATAACAAGAATGGTGTCGTGCGCACCGACAGCTGGCCGCGTCTGGCCGGCAGTTTCCACGGTTCCGGATGCACGCTCGCATCGGCCATCGCGGCGATGCTTGCCAATGGTCTCGAACTGCCCGAAGCGGTGCGTGAAGCGCAGGACTACACGTGGCAGTCGCTCAAGAAGGCCTATCGGCCGGGCATGGGTCAGTTTCTGCCGGATCGACTGTTCTGGGCCCGCGACGAATCCGAAACACCCGGCGACGAGCCGGATGTGCCTCGTGTCGTCGATGTGCGCGGCAGTCACTGAGCAACGCGTCGCGCGGCACTACAGTGGTGGAGTCCGTCGACATCGCACGCATCGCAGGTTTGTACGCGGTCACGCCTGATCTCGCCGATACGCCAACGCTTGTGGCCAAGGTTCGTGCGGCCATCGCCGGCGGCGCCAGGATGGTCCAGTACCGCAACAAGACGGGGGCCGCGGATCTTCGCGCGGCGCAAGCGCGGGCATTGGCCAGCGCGTGCGTCGGCCGCGCAATCTTCATCGTCAACGATGACGCACAATTGGCCGCCACCGTAGGCGCCGACGGCGTTCATGTCGGGGAAGACGATGGCGCGCTGGCGCACGCTCGCGCGATCGTCGGCAGCGATCGCATCATCGGCGTTTCCTGCTATGACGATCTGGCGCGCGCGCAGGTGCTCGCCGCGCAGGGTGCCGACTACATTGCCTTCGGCAGTTTTTTTTCGTCGACAGTCAAACCGCATGCGCGACGCGCATCACCATCGCTGCTTGCGCAAGCGCGAGTCCTGGCGCTGCCGCTCGTCGCGATTGGCGGCATTACTGCCGCCAATGCCGGCACGCTGATCGCTGCAGGTGCCGATGCGGTTGCCGTAATTTCCGACGTGTTCGAGCACGACGATCTCGCTGACGTCACCCGTGCTGCTGCTGCGATCGCCGAAACCTTCCGCCGTTTACGCCGGCCTTGAGGTTCGCGATGAGCCGCAACGATGAACTTTTCGCTCGCGCCCAACGCCTCATTCCTGGAGGCGTCAATTCGCCCGTGCGCGCGTTTCGCTCGGTGGGAGGCACACCGCGTTTCTTCACGCGCGGACATGGACCGTACGTATGGGACGCCGACGACAAACGCTACATCGACTATGTCGGTTCGTGGGGACCCGCCATTCTGGGTCACGCCCACCCTGACGTGGTCCGCGCCGTGCGCGAAACGGCGGTGCACGGACTTTCGTTCGGGGCGCCCACCGAAATCGAGATCGTGATGGCCGAGACGCTCGTGCGTCGACTGCCGTCCATCGAGATGGTGCGCCTCGTGTCGTCAGGTACTGAAGCAACGATGTCGGCGTTGCGTCTCGCACGCGGGTTCACCAATCGCTCGAAGATTCTCAAGTTTGAAGGCTGCTATCACGGTCACGGTGACAGTCTGTTGGTGAAGGCGGGTTCCGGCGCGCTGACACTGGGACAACCCTCATCCGCCGGCGTGCCGGCGACCATCGCGGGCGAGACGATCGTCACCGCCTACAACGACCTCGACGGCGTGGCCGATGCCTTCACGGCGGATCCGGATGGCATTGCTGCCATCATCGTCGAGCCGATTGCCGGCAACATGAACCTGATCATGCCGAAGCCGGGCTTTCTCGAAGGCCTGCGCGAATTGTGTGATCGCTTCGGTGCGGTGTTGATATTTGACGAAGTAATGACCGGCTTTCGAGTGCATCCGCGCGGGGTGCAAGGGCTTACCGGGGTGAACCCCGACCTGACGACGTTGGGCAAGGTGATCGGCGGCGGGATGCCGTTGGGCGCATTTGGCGGCAAGCGCGCGATCATGGAAAAAATTGCCCCGCTGGGACCGGTGTATCAAGCAGGCACGCTTTCGGGCAACCCCGTTGCAGTCGCTGCCGGCCTGGCTACGCTTTCGGCTACCGAAGCTCCCGGCTTCTACGAAACGTTGAGCGCAACGACCAAGTCGTTCACCGACGGGATGGTGGCCGCAGCGGAAGTGGCTGGCGTTGCTTTTTCGGCGCAGGCAGTGGGCGGCATGTTCGGGCTCTATTTTGCTGACCGCATTCCCGATACGTACGACACCGTGATGGCCACGGACAAGGCACGCTTCAATCGCTTCTTTCATGCGATGCTTGATGCCGGGATCTATCTGGCGCCGTCCGCCTACGAAGCCGGTTTCGTGTCCGCGGCGCATTGTCCCGAGGACATCGAGGCGACGCATCGCGCCGCCGCAGTCGCGTTCGGCGCCTGACGCCGGTTTCGTCGACCGGGGTGTAGACGAGGCTTCAGCCTCGGCTGACCTCACGCGAGGCTGAAGCCTCGCCTACGGTTGTGGCGGACCTCACGCGAGGCTGTGGCCTCCCCTATGAACCCGACGGTTTGGTCCCGCGCAAGTCCACGGGGGCTGCCACACGCAGCTTGTGCACGTGCTCGCCCTCGATGGCAGTGCCGTCAGGTTGCTTGCCGAGAAAGTAGAAGCGCTGCCACGACTCTTTCAGCGTTGCGGCGTCCCCGGCGTTGAAACGCTGCATGAATTCATCGCGGCGATCCTTCCATGCCAATGTCTGTTGCTCGAGATCCGGGTCGTCCGCAAGGTTGTGGATTTCGGGTTCCACATCGAGGACCGCACGCGCCGGTACGGGAAACAACATGCAGATCGACTCGCCTTTGCGGAACCTTACCTTGCCTGGACGGGTCATCTGCCAGTTCATGGTGAATGGATAGGGTAGCCAGTCAGTCTCGATGACACCAGACAGCGGTGAGATTCCGTCCTTGGGGGCATTGAGGGGTCCGGTGGCCAGCAGATTCCATCCAGGCTCGGTTCGGAACAGGTAGGTCAGATGAAACGTCACGATACCGAACGCGAAATGCGTCAGCACATATTGTCCGAGATCGGGAAAGCCGTCGGTGGCCCGCACCTGTACGTTGCGTGCATGCGGGCCGCCATCCCACGTGATCTCGAAATCGCACACGGCGCCCACTTCCCAGCCGTGCGCATTGGCGATGGCAAGCGGCAGGCAGCGATACGCATGCCGGTCCGGAATGCGATCCATCCAGTCGCGCGACGCTGGAGTAGGGCGCAACGTGAGAGGCGTGGGCGAGAGTGCGAAGCAGGAAAGTTTCATCGGGCGGCGGTCGATCAGCGTGAATCAGCCATTTTAACGGGGCGCGACGGCGCGCGTCTGCGCGGTGAGGCATTGCCGTACGCCACCGCGTCATCGGCATGCCCCATGGTATGATTAGAATCGCTTTTTCCTTTTAATTTCATCATCTTCCACGCGTGGACACACCGGTTCGCAAACGACTTGGCGAGATCCTCATCGAACGTGGCAAGCTCGATGTGGCGACGCTCGACCGCGCGTTGCGCCTCCAGCAGGAGTCGGGTGAGAAGCTCGGCGCGCTGCTGGTGACGCTCGGCGTGGTCGCGCAGCGCGAGATCGCCGAAGTGCTGGCGTTGCAGCTCGGATTGCCGTTGATGGAGATCGGAGCCTATCCCGAGTTCCCGATTCTGGAGGAGCGCGTCAGCGCCCGCTTCCTGCGCGAGATGCGCGCGTTGCCCGTGCGTGAGGACGACAACGAAGTGGCGCTGGCGATGGCCGACCCCACCGACAGCTACACGATCGGCGCGCTGGAGATGGTCACGGGTCGCGTGGTGCGGCCGCTAGTCGCCATCCCCACCGAACTCGAGTCCGCACTCGAGCGGCTTTATGGCAGCGGCAAGTCCGCGCAAAGTCAGGTGATCGGCGACGTCGAAACGCGTGTCGATGAGCTCGATTTCAGCGCCGACGTGCAGCAGTTAAAAGATCTGGCCTCCGAAGCGCCGGTCATCCGCCTTGTCAGTCTCATCATCACCAACGCACTCGACATGCGCGCGTCGGACATTCACGTCGAGCCGTTCGAAAATCGATTGTCGGTGCGCTATCGCGTCGACGGCGTGCTGCATGATGTCGAGTCGCCGCCCAAGCGGCTGGCTGCGCCGGTGATCTCGCGGATCAAGATCATGGCCAACCTCGACATCGCCGAGCGCCGGCTGCCGCAGGACGGTCGCATCCGCTTGCGCGTACAGGGCAAGGAGATCGACCTGCGGGTGTCCACGGTGCCCACGATGCACGGCGAATCAGTCGTGATGCGGATCCTCGACAAAGGTGGCGTCGCCCTCGACTTCCACAAGCTGGGCTTTGCTGAAGACACATTGCAGGCGTTCATCGAAGTGCTGCAACAGCCGCATGGCATTCTGCTGGTGACCGGCCCCACCGGGTCCGGCAAGACCACGACGCTGTACACGGCGCTCGACCGCCTCAACCAGCCCGACGTGAAAATTCTCACCGTCGAAGACCCGGTCGAATACCAGATGGTCGGTATCAACCAGATCCAGGTGAAGCCGCAGATCGATCTCACGTTTGCCAATGCGCTGCGCTCGATCGTCCGGCAGGACCCGGACGTGATCATGATCGGCGAAATTCGCGATCTCGAAACTGCGCAGATCGCTGTGCAATCGGCATTGACAGGGCATATGGTGCTGTCGACCTTGCACACCAACGATGCCGCCTCGACGGTCAATCGTTTGCTCGACATGGGCGTGGACGATTACCTGCTGACATCGACGGTGATCGGCATTCTTGCGCAGCGTCTGGTGCGCAAACTTTGTCCGCATTGCCGGGAGCCGTATCACGCGCTGCCCGAGATCGTCACTCAACTTGGTCTCGCCAAGTTCGCGTCGCCCGGCGACATCACTCTGTATCACGCAAGAGGTTGCAGCCAGTGCAGCCAGACGGGCTACATGGGTCGGTTCTGCATTCTCGAAATGCTGCCGATGTCGGACCCGTTGCGCAGCCTGATCATGAAGCACGTCAATTCCAACGAATTGAAAGCACAGGCGCAAAAGGACGGCATGGTGTCGATGTACGAAGACGGCATGCGCAAGGCGCTGGCGGGTGACACCACGTTCGAAGAGGTGCTTCGCGTGACGCGCGAAGCCTGACGCTGCGCATGCCGGTCTATCGCTACCGTGCCGTCAATCCGGCGGGCGAGATCGCCACCGGCGAACTCGATGCCGCCAACGAAGCGGAAATCGTCGGGCGTCTGCGCGATCAGGGGTTGATGCCGACGCAGATTGCGCATTCAAGCGGGGCCAGCGTCGCGACGGCCAATGTGCCCGCGCCCGATGGCCGGCCGCGACGCGGCTGGTTCGAATCGAAGACGGTCACGCGCGACCAGTTGCTCGCCATTACCCGCGAGTTGTCGACGCTGCTGCGTGCCGGCCTGCCGCTCGATCGCGCACTTGAGGTGCTGATCGGACTCTCGCCCACGCCGGCCGCTGGTGCCTTGATGCAAGGCATCCGCGACGACGTGCGCGGTGGTCAGTCGCTGTCGCAGGCGCTCGACACGCGGCGCGAGGTATTTTCGCGCTTCTATGTCAACATCGTTCGTGCCGGCGAAGCCGGTGGTGCGCTGGGTGTCGTACTGCAGCGATTGTCGGACACGATGGAGCGCAACAAGGAGTTGCGCGAGTCGGTCAAGTCAGCGCTGATCTATCCGGTCATCCTCGTATGTGTCGCCGTCGCATCGGTCGCCTTGCTGCTGATCTGGGTGGTTCCGCAATTCGAAGCCACGTTTGCGCAGGCCGGCAAGGCCTTGCCGTTGCCGACCTTGGTGGTGGTGACGCTCGGCAAGTTCATGCGCACGTGGTGGTGGGCGCTCGCGGGCACGATCGTGCTCGGCATCAGTTGGTATCGATTTCGCGGGCGCAATCCGGCGGTGCGCCAGTGGCGAGATGCGCGACTGCTGCGCGTTCCGCTGCTCGGCGATCTGATCGCCAAGGTCGAGACGGCGCGCTTTGCGCGAACGTTGTCCACGCTGCTTGCCAATGGGGTCACGCTGCTGGCCGGACTCTCCATCGTCAAGGAAACCATGACCAACGTGGTGATGGCCGGTGCACTTGACGGCGTTATCGGCAAACTGCGCGAGGGCAAGGGCTTCGGGCGGCCCCTTGCCGACACCGCACTGTATCCAAGGCTTGCGTCCCAGATGATTCTGGTGGGCGAGGAGTCGGGGCGACTCGAGGAGATGCTGGCGCGCGTGGCCGAGGTTTACGACCGCGAAGTGCAAACCGCCATCAAGCGTTTTTTATCAGTGCTGGAGCCCGTGCTGATCCTGAGCCTGGCAGTGCTGATCGGGGGCATCGTGTTCTCGATTCTGATGGGCGTAATGGGAATGAGCGAACTCGTGGTCTGATCAGGCGTCCAACGCTATCCTGCCTTGATTTTCCCGCAATGGTGTCGGGCTATGGCAACACTTGAAGTCGATTTCACCATGGAAACCATAATGAACCAACAACATGATGTTCGCCGCGCCCAACGCGGCATGACGCTGATCGAAATTCTGGTCGTGCTGGTCCTGATCGCCATCGTGATGGGTATCGTCGGTGGCAACTTCATCGGGCAGGGCGAGGAAGCCAAGCGCAAGGCTGCCGCGATCGAGATCGGTCAGATTGGCCAGGCGCTCGATCTATACAAGCTCGAGATCGGTCGCTACCCGACGTCGCAGGAGGGATTGCAAGCGCTGATCACGGCGCCTTCCGGCGCTACCAACTGGAATGGCCCCTACTGGAAAAAAGGAACGTTGCCCAAGGACCCGTGGACGAACGAATACAAGTACACGTCGCCAGGTGCCAAGGGCGCTTACGACATTCTTTCGTTTGGCGCCGACGGCAAGGAAGGTGGCGAGGGCGCGGCGAAGGACATCACGAGCAATTGATCGCATGCGCCTTGTCCCGGTCACGCCATGACGCGTTCACGCACCGCGGGGGTGTCGCTGCTCGAACTGATGATCGTGCTGATGATCATGGCGATCGTGGCAGCGCTGGTCGTTCCTATGTTCGGCAATGGCGTCTCCAACACCGAATTGCGCAGTGCCGCGCGGCAACTTGCGTCCGGACTGCGACTGGCACGCAGCGAAGCCGTGTCGCAGCGCCGCGAAACATTTCTGGTGATCGATGTCGCCGGACGCCGCTTCAAGGTTGACCGCGATCCGGCGGAGCACGCGCTGCCGCGTGACATCGAATTGAAGCTGTACACGGCGCAAAAAGATCTTGTCGATGAAAAGGTCGGTTCGATCCGCTTTTATCCGGATGGCGGCAGCAACGGCGGCCGCATCACCGTGGGTTCTGGCGAACGCAAATATGAAATCGATGTCGACTGGCTCACCGGTCGCGTCGCGATTCTTGATTGACGCGCCGATGATCGTTGCGACCACCAGGCTTCGCCGCTCGCTTCCCGCAGCACGCCACATTCGCGGCTTCTCGTTGCTCGAGGTGCTGGCGGCTTTCGTGATTCTGGCTCTTGTGGCCACGGCATTGTTTCGACTTTTTTCGGCGTCGCTCAACAATGTGTCGGCGGCAGAGGACTGGAGCCGCGCGTTGCTCATCGCCGAATCGCAACTCGAAATGGCTGCATCGACGCAGCCGCTGCACGCACTGGACGAGCGGGGCATCGACGAGTCGGGCAAGGTGCGCTGGATCTCGAAGGTTGCGCCCTTCACCGTGCCGGACATCGATCAGGAGTTGGAGCGTGCCTCCGATGCGCTATCGATGCGCCTGTATCGCATCAGTGTCGATGTCACCTTCGATGGCGCCGATGGCAAGGAGCGCACGCTGTCACTGGCCACGATGCGTCTCGGCCCCCGGAATCCGGCATGAGCACGCCGCTGGCCGCGCGCGGATTTACGCTGATCGAATTGATGATCGCACTGTCGCTGTTCGCATTGATGTCCGCCGTGCTTTACGGTTCGCTGCGACTGGCGGGACGCACATGGGACGCCGGCGAAGCTAAGGCGGAATCCAATTCGGGTATGCGACTCGCTGGCGACTATCTGCGCGGACAACTCGCGTCCCAGCATCCGCAGCGCATGCGCAAGATCACCGAATTTCCGTTGCTGTTTGGCGGCGCCCGCGACGAGGTCCGCTTTACGGCGCCGCTGCCCGGCCGCGTGGGCGTGGGCGGGATGTGGTTCTATCGGCTCGCGGTCGTCGAAGCCGCGGGCAAAGGCAAAAGCGCGCTGGTGCTGGAGCGGATGGTGCCCGACATCAATGGCACGACGATGCCGGATTTCAGCAACGCCGAACGTTCGGTGTTGGCTGACGATGTGGCTTCCCTCAAGATCGGTTATCTCGGTCGCGATCGAGGTGCCAGTCTCGAAAATGTGCCAACGTGGCGCGATCGCTGGGACGACCCGCAAGTGTTGCCGCTGCTGATCCGCGTCGACATCGCGCCGCGCGTCGGTCCGGCCTGGCCCACGATGGTGGTAGCGCCGCGCGAATCGCCCGAGGCGGGTTGCCGCGCATGGGACACAATTCGTTTGCAGTGCGTGGGGGTGTAGCGGATGCTTGCGCGCGCCGCATCGACATCGTGCATTGGCCGCAGCGGCCAACGCGGTATCGCGCTCGTCCTCGTGTTGTGGCTCACGATCATGTTGATGGTCATCGCCGGCGGATTCGCGTTTTCGATGCGCAGCGAAGCACTCTCGGCCCGTAACGCATTGTCGTTGGCGCAGGCGCGGGCCACTGCAGATGGCGCAATCGAGCGAATGGCCTTCGAATTGTCGCGACCGCGCTTTCCTACCGCGTGGGGCAGTGACGGGCAGGCGCGGCGGTGGCGCGAAGGCGAACTCAGCGTCGTCGCCATCGGCGTCGACGAATCATCACGCATCGATCTCAACGCGGCGCCGGATGCGTTGCTCAAAGGGCTGATCGAGCAAGTCGGCGGCGCAACGCCGGACGTGGCAGCGCACATCGTCGACAGCATTCTCGACTGGCGCGACTCCGATGATGCGAAGCGTCCCAATGGTGCCGAGGAAGCCGACTACCGGGCGGCAGGATTGCCGCAACGACCGACCAACGCGCCGTTCGAAACAGTCAGCGAAGTGGCGCGTGTCCTCGGCATGACCCCCGGCATATACGCGCGTATCGCGGACAGTCTCACCGTCAATTCGCGACAACCCGGCATCAATCCGACGACCGCTTCGCGCAATGTTCTGCTGGCGCTGCCCAACGCGACACCGGAGATGGTCGACACCTTCATCCAGCAGCGTGCCGATGCCCTCGCGTCCAAACTCCCGGTACCACCGTTTCCCCCGGCGACGCCATTTGCCGCCGGGGCGGTCCCGGTGTGGCGGATTCGCGCGGAAGCGACGGCCGCCGATGGTGTAACCTTCGCCCGCGAAGCGGTCGTGCGGCCGTCCGGCGAAGCGCGGCGGCCGTTGATCGCGCTCAATTGGGCCGACGGCGCGGCGCAGTCCACGCCCCCGCCGGCGGCGGCAACGCCGTGATGCGTCACCGAATCACGCACAGGAAATTAATCTGATGGGCAACCGAGAGCTGACCCTCCCTACGCTGGCACCGCGAATGCAAGAACTTGCGCGGCGGCTGGGTCTCGCCGGTTTCTGGGGGTGGTGGACAGCGCAACTTGATCCGCTCGTGCCCGCTGCGCCGCGCGCTGCACTGGCCCGACGCCGAATGCGTCCCATTCTGGTTTTTGAAGGCGACCACGCAACGCTATGGCGTCCCGCGTTGGAGCAGGGTCGTGCCGTGATGAAGCAAGCCACGACCATTGCGCTCACAGGGGACATGGCAGCCATCGGTGCTGCCGGCCGTGCAGCATTGAGTCCACTGACGCCGATGGTCTACGGCGGCAGTTCCGTCGCGCCGCGTGTCGTGATCGCGGTGCCTGCGCGCGAAGTGCTGCGCAAGACAATCGTCCTGCCAGCTGCCGTCGAAGAAAATCTGCGCCAGGCGTTGACCTACGATCTCGACCGCCACACGCCGTTCAAGGCCGACGAACTCTACTTCGATGCCGTGGTGTCACGGCGCGATGCCGCACGCGGCACAGTTGAAGTCGATCTGGCTGCCGTGCGGCGCAACGTCGTTGACCCAGCGTTGAAACACGCCGCCGCGTGGGGCGCCGATGTCGCCGCCGTCATTCCCGCTGCCTCGGATCTCACCGTACCGTCACGCGTCAATCTGTTGCCGTTTTCGATGCGGGCATCCCGCTCCATCTGGCGCCGCTGGCAATTCTGGGTGCCCTTTGTGCTTGTGGTGACGTTGGCCATTGCGGCCATCGTGATCCCGCTGTGGCAAAAACGCGACTTTGCGATCCAGCTCAACACGCTGGCGGATCAAGCGCGTGCGCAAGCGGCTGTCTCCGAAACGCTGCGCCTCGAATTGGACGGCAAGGTCGCCGACTACAACACCGCGCTCGAGCGCAAGTACGCCTATCCCGGCGCATTGCAAACGGTCGATTACGTCAGCAAGCTGTTGCCTGACGACACATGGCTCACGCAACTCGAGCTCAAGAACGTGACCAAGGGCAAGGAAGTGCAGCGCGAAGTCCTGGTTCGCGGCGAAACTGGCAATGCCGGACGTCTCGTGCAACTGTTCGAAGACTCGCAGCATTTTGCGCAAGCGGCGCCGCGCGCGCCCACGACCAAGATCCAGCCGGGCCCTGGCGAGATTTTCGATTTTGGCGCCCAACTGAAGCCGCGAACTGCGCCGTCGCGCGCCGCGCTCATCGTCCGCGATCCCGCGCCGGATGCCGGTGCGCCGGCAACCACGCCGCCGCCCGCCGGCGCTATCGCGCCTGCAGCGCCCGCACCAAGTGCGCCGGTGCCGCCGCCAGGTGCGGGTAGTGCGGCGATATCGGCTCCAGTCCCGGCGGCCTCCACGCCGCCACCGGCAGCTGCCGGGACGCCTGCGGCGCCGACTATGGGAGCAGCGCCGTTGGCAGCATCGCCGTCGGCAGCGGCGCCCAAGCCAGCTTCGGGTAAGGTGCCCGATCAACCTGCGGGGCGAAAGCCATGACGCCGGCTTTTGCCGTGCGCCTGACGCCCATACAACAGCGGGCCGTCGCCGTATTGCTGGTGGTGCTGGCGTTTGCCCTCCTGCTGATGTTGTTGATGGGTCCGCTGGTGCTGATGCACCGGCATTACGACGGCGTAATCAGCGATCTCTCCGACCGTCTCGAACGCTATCGCCGGGTTTCGGCGCAGGCGCCTGAACTGCGGCGGGCTCTGGACGTCATGAAAGAGCGCGACGGGCGCAGGTTCTACCTCAAGAACACGGCGCCGAACCTTGCGGGTGCCGAGCTGTCTGATCTCGTGCGCGGTGCCATCGAGAACAACGGCGGCCGCATCACGACCAGTCAAAATCCCAGTCCTCGTGACGACGGGCGCTTCAAGCAGCTGTCCGTGTCTGTGCAGTTTTTTGCAACAACCCCGGCACTCGCCAAGATTCTCCAGGCGCTGGATACGCAATTGCCCTACCTGACAGTCGATAATCTGTCGATTCGCCCGCTGTCTGCGTTTCGGGGCTTCCGGCCCGGCCCCGGACAGGAACCGGAAAATAACGTGCAGCTTGAAGTTTCCGCGCTGGCCTACCCCGAAACCGTGAAGCCCGCCCCGGCCAGCGAAGCGGCCAAATCGGCACCTTCCAAGTAACGGAGGATTGGATGAACAAGGTCGAGACCACACTGCGGAGGTGGGCCTTTTGGCTGCTGCCCTTCGTGCTGCTCGGCCTGTTGATCGCATGGCAAACGGATTGGGGGCGTGCATGGTCTCGTGTCCCGCCCGCGGCCGCCTCTGTCGTGCCACCACCGGTCACCATCGCGGTCCTCCCGGCCTACGTCACGGACGCCACCGCCGAAACCAGTCGCGACACGATCGACCGTACGCTGTTCAACCCTACACGACGCCCGGCACCGGTGGCCGTCGTCGAGGCGGCCAAGCCCAGGATGCAGCGTGGCCAATTTGCGCTGACAGGAACGTTACTGACGGATGGCAAGTCCACCGCGTTCCTGCGGGACATCAACGGGGGCAAGTCGCGACGTGTGATGCAGGGCGAAACCGTCAACGGCATGCTGGTCGCCGAGGTCAAGGCCAACGGGGTTCGATTAACGCTTGGTGACGAAACCGAAGAACTTGGCTTGAAACTGGCTGTCGGACCCAGGACTACAATCCAGCCGGTGGCCATCCGCCCGACGCCCGAAGCGGCCATGGCAGCTGCCGGCCTCTCACCTGCCGACGCTGCTCGAATTGCGCCGCAGGTGCGGGATGTGGCCGATGTGTTGGCCGAGCGCCGCAGAATGGCGCGCGACGCCGAAGCCGCGGCCGCAGGAAGAGCACCGGGAACACCCTTGGTTGCACCGACAGCAGCTGGTGCAACGCCGAGCCCCGCAGCTCCTGCGGCGACGGGTGCGGCAGCAAACGACCCGGCGTGGGCTTCGGTGTACCAACGCTACCAACAACCGCGGCGATAAGGCCGCAATCGCCATCTTGAGAATATTGTCGGCCCGTGCGGGACCGTTGACTCGCAGCCTTCCAGGACACTACAACAACATGCCGAAATCCATCCTGGTCCGCGTAACCGTGTTCTGCACGCTGGCGCTGCTTGCAGCCGCCTGTGCCGCCCCTGGGGTGCCCCCGGACTCGCCGTCCCTTGCGCGCTCCGCCCTCAACCGCGGTGGTACGGGCATGTCGCCCGCATTGGCCGACGCGGCAACGCGGGCGCAGGCACCCACGCCGGATCAAACGCCGGTTACCGACAAGGCCAGTCTCTTCCGTGGCACCGGGGTTGTCGTCAAAGGATTGCAGCCGGGCGGCGCACTGCCGCCGGGGCCGGTGGTGCAACCACCGGGCGGCGGTGTGGTCCTCAATTTCGAAGGCGCTGACCTGCGCGAGGTAGTGCGCAATATCCTGGGCGACATCCTCAACGAAAACTATACGATCGACCCGTCAGTGGGAGGTTCGGTCACCATTCGCACATCAACCGGGATCCCGCGCGAGTCGCTGCCCGCCACGCTCGAAACGCTGCTGCGGCAAAACGGCGCGACGATGGTCAAGAGCGGCGGCATCTACGTGATCGTCCCGCAGGCCAATGCCGTGCGCGGCAACGTGACGCCACAGCTCGGCAATTCCGCGCGTGCATTGCCCCCGGGCTTCTCCGTGCAGATCGTGCCTTTGCGCTATGTCGGTGTTCGCGAAATGCTGCGCTTGTTGGAACCATTCGCCAAGGATGCGCAGGCGATACGCCCTGACGAGTTGCGCAACCTGCTGGTACTTGCGGGCACCGAGCGCGAATTGAAGCATCTGATGGACACGATCGACATGTTCGACATCGATTGGATGGCCGGCATGTCGGCAGGCGTGTTCACGCTCAAGAATTCGGACGTCAAAGAGGTGATGAAGGAGCTCGAAAAGGTTCTCGGTGACCGTAACTTGAGCCCGCTGACCGGCATTTTGCGTATCGTGCCGATCGAACGCATCAACGCGCTTCTGGTGATCACCCCGCAGCCGGCCTATCTTGACGAGGTCAAGAAGTGGATCGAGCGTCTGGACCGCAGCGGCGAATCCGGTGGCGGCCTCCAGTTTTATGTCTACAACCTGCAAAACACGCGCGCCGAACGGTTGGCGCCGCTGCTGCAGCAGGCTTTCACCGGGCGCGTGACGCAGCCGGTGGCCGGATCGGCGCCAACGCTGGCGCCGGGCACACCTGCCGGCACCATTGTCAATCCGCCGGCCTTCCAGGCACAACCCGCAGTGCCCGTGGCCAATCCAGGTGGCGCAACCCCCGGCGCTGTTGCTGGCGCCGTGGCCGCCGGCGTGGCGGCGGGCCGCGCCGCTGGCGCTGCCGGTGATGGCAGTGGGATCGTGCGCAATCTTCAGGTCGTGGCGGACAAGGACAACAACACGCTGCTGATCATTGCCACGCCGGCGGAATATTCGATCATCGAGACGGCGTTGAAGAAGCTGGACGTCCCGCAGCGGCAGGTGTTGATCGAGGTCACGATCGCGGAAGTCTCCCTGACCGACGAAATCCAATTCGGTGTCGAGTGGCTGTTC
>JBDTTY010000002.1:0-19950 GCA_040007975.1 Betaproteobacteria bacterium
CGCACGGCATGGTGGCGATCAAGGAAAACGAAGTCACGCAGGCGGACATCGATCGTGTGGTCGAGACGGCCAAGGCGATTCCGATTCCCAACGACCAGCAGATTCTACACATCGTGCCGCAGGGCTTCACGATCGATGGTCAGGAAGACGTGCGCGAGCCTCTCGGCATGAGCGGCGTGCGGCTCGAGGTGGATGTGCATATCGTCACCGGTGCCGTCTCCGCCGTGGAAAACGTCACCAAATGTATCCGTCGCTGTGGCATCGAAGTGCGCGACGTGATTCTGCAGCCGTTGGCGTCGGCCACGGCGGTGTTGTCCGACGACGAGAAGGATCTGGGCGTATGCCTGATCGACATCGGCGGCGGCACTTCCGATATCGCCGTGTATGCGGGCGGCGCGATTCGCCACACTGCGGTGATTCCGATCGCCGGGGATCAGGTGACCAATGACATCGCGATGACATTGCGCACACCGACCAAGGACGCGGAAGAGTTGAAGGTGCGCTACGGCTGCGCGTTGCGCCAACTGGCGGATCCGAACGACATCATCGAAGTACCCGGCGTCGGCGAGCGTGCGTCACGCAAGCTGTCACGACCGATGCTGGCGGAAGTGATCGAGCCGCGTATCGAGGAACTGTTTCAGTTCGTGCAATCGGAGGTGCGACGCAGCGGCTTCGAGGAAATGATTTCGTCTGGTGTGGTCGTGACCGGCGGTTCTTCGCAATTGCAGGGTCTGGCCGAACTTGGCGAGGAGGTCTTTCACATGCCGGTGCGCATCGGGCTGCCGATCTACAGCGGAGGTCTTGCCGAGTTGGTGAAAAGCCCGCGTTATGCGACGGCCATCGGCCTCCTGATGGAAGGGCGAGATCAATTTCTGCGCGGTGAAGCGGCCCGCGCCCAGGTCGCGGGCATCGGCGGTGCGGCAGAACGGATGAAGCAATGGTTCAAGGCCAATTTCTAGAATAGCAACAAGAACAAGCAGTGCGTCAACACGTCGTCGTTTTCATTCTTAGGCTCGTTTCGACAGGAGAACATCATGTTTGAGATCATCGATCAGGCACCGCAAGATGGGGCAATCATCAAGGTCATCGGCGTTGGCGGATGCGGCGGTAACGCTGTGGAACACATGATCGGCCGCGGCCTGACCGGCGTGGAGTTCATCTGCGCCAATACCGACTCGCAAGCGCTGAAACGCTCGACCGCGCGGACACAGTTGCAACTGGGGTCGACGCTGACGCGCGGCCTTGGCGCTGGTGCCAAACCGGAAATCGGTCGCGATGCGGCGATGGAAGATCGTGACCGCATTGCCGAAATGATCGCCGGTGCGGACATGCTGTTCATCACTGCCGGCATGGGGGGCGGCACCGGCACTGGTGCGGCCCCCGTGATCGCGGATATCGCGAAAAATCTCGGGATCCTCACTGTAGCCGTCGTCACGCGTCCGTTCAAGTTCGAAGGCAAACGGCAGCGCGTGGCACAAAGCGGCATCGAGGAATTGCAGAAAAAAGTTGACTCGCTGATCATCATCCCCAACGACAAGCTGATCGACGTTTTGGGTGATGACATAGCACTGCTCGACGCGTATGCCGCGGCCAACGACGTATTGCATGGTGCCGTCGCGGGGATCGCCGAGGTGATCAACAATCCGGGCCTCGTCAACGTCGACTTTGCGGACGTCCGCACCGTGATGGGCGAAGTGGGGATGGCAATGATGGGTTCGGCCACGACCAGCGGGCCCGAGCGCGGCAAATTGGCGGCGGAGCAGGCGGTCAAGAGCCCGCTGCTCGAAGACGTCAATCTGGCGGGAGCGCGCGGCGTGCTGGTCAACGTCACCGCGTCGGCCGGGCTCAAGATGAAGGAGTACTACGAAGTGATGAACACCATCAAGGCCTTCACTGCCGAAGATGCGATGGTGATCGTGGGGACGGTAATCGACGACACGATGGGCGACAAGTTGCGGGTGACGATGATCGCCACCGGCTTGGGCGGCGTCGCGCCGGCAGTCACCAAACAGAAGCCACGTCTTGAGATACTGCAAACCGAGGCGGTTCATCAGCGTACGGGAACGGATGGGATGGGGATGCGGGTCGAGACAATTGATTACGAGAATTTGGAAGCGCCGGCGGTCGTGCGGCGTGGACGTTCGGCGCCATCCACGGCCTCGACGTCGAGCTTCGATGCGGCGGACATTCCGGCGTTCTTGCGCAAGCAGGCCGACTGACATGCTAAACTCATAGGCTAACTCGTTGAACCAACGCGAAAATACCCTGCCAACTCCGGCTGCGCCGATGCTGAAGCAACGCACGCTCAAGACCTCGACCAAGACCACGGGCGTGGGCTTGCATACGGGTGCGCGCGTGGAATTGGGTTTGCGCCCGGCGCCACCCGATACCGGCATCGTGTTTCATCGCACCGATCTGCCGGGAATGCCGTCGATTCCCGCGATGGCGGTCAACGTGGGCGACACGCGGTTGTCGTCGTCGCTGCAAGCCAATGGGGGCAGCGTGTCGACGGTCGAGCATCTGATGTCGGCATTGGCCGGCCTCGGCATCGACAATCTTCACGTCGATATCGCGGGTCCGGAAATTCCGATCATGGATGGCAGCGCCAGTCCGTTCGTGTTCCTGCTGCAATCAGCGGGGATCGTCGAGCAGGGCAAACCCAAGCGTTACCTGCGGGTGATGGCGCCGGTGGAAATTCAAGACGGCGACAAATGGGCGCGATTCGAGCCGTGGGATGGGTTCAAGCTCGATTTCACGATCGACTTTCCGCATCCAGTGTTTGGACTCGAAAACCGCAACGTTGCGGTCGACTTTGCCCAGCATTCGTACGCCAAGGAAATCGCCCGCGCGCGCACATTCGGCTTCATGCAGGATTTGGAAGCGATGCGGGCCGCTGGTCTGGGGCTTGGCGGCAGTCTGCAAAACGCGGTGGTGCTGGACGAATTCGGCGTATTGAACAGCGAAGGCTTGCGCTACGACAACGAGTTTGTGCGGCACAAAGTGCTCGACGCGATCGGGGATATTTACCTGCTTGGGCATCCGCTGATCGGTCAATACACCGCCTACAAATCCGGGCATGCGCTCAACAATCAGTTGGCGCGTGCGCTGTTGGCGCGTCCAGAAACGTTCGAGATCGTCACGTTCAACGAAGCCTCGACCGTGCCGACGGCATTCCACGATTGGTCCATGAAGCCTGCGTGACCTCGTTGCGCGTGACAATGCGCGCATGACTCCAGGCAAGCGAAAGTGAATGATCGTGGTTCTCGTCCGACTCCTCCTGTTTTTCGCGCTCGCCACGATCGTAGTGTCCGCGATCATGTACCTCTTCAAAAAGGATCGGCGCTATCTGCTGTTTATCTGGCAGGTGATCAAATATACGATCATGCTGCTGGCGGGCGTGCTGGTCTTTTATGCGTTTGAACGACTGGTATTGATGGCCTGAACCGCGTCAATTGCACTTAACTTCTGGCAACTAGCCGTTAAGTTAGGCTAACTTCCGCGACGTATCAATCGTTCAACCGAGGTTCGCAACGGTCCCGGTGGCAGGGCGCGAGCAAGATTTCCTAGGGCGACCTTGTCTACCTTATCTCGTTGAATTTTATCGCTTTTGGGTGAAACGGGCGGACCGACGTCGACTTGCACGCGCACCCGTAATTCAGTAAAGTCCCACCCTCCCCGTCGCAAGCTGGCAAGAAGGTCGGGCGACCGTTGGCGCACCACTGCGGCAATGGCACCCGCCGACACTGCCAGAACCAGCGTTGTTGTGGAAGTCTCGGCGGCCCGTACCCGGTCCGCCAAGGCGCGCGGCAGACACTGGCGCAGGACGGCGGTAATGCGAGCTTCACGCTCCGACCTTTGGTACCACGCTGCGATTTGCGTGTCCGCAGCCAGTACGCGCGACAGCGATTGCATGGAAATGGGTCTGGCCACGATGTCTTCGAATTCGAATCAAGCGTCCGTTGCGGCGCGAGCGTGGAGGTTACAGGATTGAACATCATTCTGGTCGCGGGCGCCAACGCACGGGCCCGCACGTTCACGCTGGACTGGCGGCACTGGAGTATCGGTGGCGCCGCGCTCCTCGTCACTTTCCTCGTTTTCACCTTTGGATTCAATTTCGTGACGCTGAAGTGGGCTGCCGCCGCGCAGCATCCGTGGTTGCAGCGTATCGTGCTGGCCGATCAACGCGAAGAAGCGGCACGGGTTAGTGAGCGGGTGCAGGTCCATCTCAATACGATGGCAATGCGTCTCGGCGAATTGCAGGCGCAGATGCTGCGCCTCGACGGGCTGGGTGATCGCCTGGCCAAGACCGCAGGATTGAAGCCGCAGGAGCTGCCGTCATTGCAGCCAGGTGTGATTCCAGGTCGCGGTGGCCCCGAATCGTCAATGCCGCCGCGCAATCTTTCCGTGCAGGAGTTTGCTGATCTGGTCGATGTTCTGGCGCGGCAAATGGATACGCGCTCTGACCAACTGTCGGTACTCGAAGCCCTGCTGGTCCACGATTCGGCCAACCGCAAATTTCTGCCGACGCTCTATCCGATCCTCGATGGCTGGTACTCGTCCAATTTCGGCTACCGGATCGACCCGTTTAACGGTCAGAGCTCGATGCACGAAGGCATCGACTTTCCGGCCGAGTCGGGAACACCGATTGTGGCGGCCGCCAGCGGCAAGGTTGTCTTCGCCGAATGGCATACGCAGTATGGTAAAATGGTCGAAATTGATCACGGCAACGGTCTTGTGTCGCGCTATGCGCACGCATCGAATCTGCTGGTCAAGGAGGGCGATCTTGTCGTACGTGGCCAACGAGTTGCCGTCGTTGGTTCCACCGGACGGTCTACCGGCCCGCATTTGCATTTCGAGGTCCGGTTGAACGGCGTCCCGCAAAATCCGGCGCGCTTCCTCCAAACGCCCAATTTGAGCTGAAATCGATCCGGAATTGGCAGCACCGGGGGTGAGCTAGTCCTCACCCCTTGTTTTTTGCCAATCCGGCGTCACGTACCCTGGCGAGCCGCGTAAGCCCGATGATCTCCAATATCCTCACTCGAATTTTTGGCAGCCGCAACGAGCGCCTGTTGAAGCAATATGCCCACGTCGTCCGGCAGATCAACGGCCTCGAGCCGGCGATGGAAGTCCTGTCCGAGGACGCGTTACGCGGCAAGACTGCAGAGCTCAAAGCGCGCGTTGCCGCCGGTGAAACGCTCGATGCCGTGTTGCCCGAGGCCTTTGCCGTCGTGCGCGAGGCGGGCAAGCGGGTACTGCAGATGCGTCACTTCGATGTGCAGCTGATCGGAGGCATGGCGCTGCACAACGGCAAGATTGCGGAAATGCGCACCGGCGAAGGCAAGACGCTGGTCGCCACGTTGCCCGCCTATCTCAATGCATTGTCCGGCAAGGGCGTGCACGTCGTCACCGTCAATGACTACCTGGCGCAGCGCGATGCGGACTGGATGGGTCGCATCTACAAGTATCTCGGGCTGACGGTCGGCGTCAATTTGTCGCAGATGCAGCACGACGACAAGCAGATCGCTTATGCGGCCGACATCACGTATGGCACCAACAACGAATTCGGCTTCGACTATCTGCGTGACAACATGGTGTTCGCGCCGTCCGAACGCGTGCAGCGCAGCCTCGACTACGCCATCGTCGACGAGGTCGATTCTATCCTGATCGACGAAGCGCGCACGCCGCTGATCATATCGGGGCAGGCCGACGACAACGTCGAAATGTATTACCGGCTCAACGAATTGGCACCTCTTTTGAAGCGTCAGGCCGACGAAAAGGGTCCAGGTGATTTCTGGGTCGACGAAAAGGCGCATCAGGTGCTGCTGTCCGAAGCCGGCCACGAGAATGCCGAGGCCATTCTGGGTCAGGCGGGTTTGATTCCTGCGGGTTCGGGTCTGTACGACGCGGCCAACATTTCGTTGATGCATCACTTGTACGCTGCGTTGCGCGCGCATTCGCTGTATCACCGCGATCAGCACTACGTGGTGCAAAACGGCGAAGTGGTGATCGTCGACGAGTTCACGGGACGCCTGATGTCCGGCCGTCGCTGGTCCGATGGTCTGCACCAGGCGGTGGAAGCCAAGGAAGGTGTCCCGATTCAGCGCGAGAATCAGACGCTGGCGTCGATCACGTTTCAAAACTACTTCCGGATGTACGGCAAGCTGGCCGGCATGACCGGCACAGCCGACACCGAAGCGTTCGAATTCCAGCAGATCTACCATCTCGAGACCATCGTCATCCCCACGCACCAGCCGATGGTGCGCAAGGATGCCAACGACCTCGTGTTTCGCACGTTCCAGGAAAAAGTTGACGCGATTCTCGCCGACATCCGGGATTGTCATACGCGTGGTCAGCCGGTGCTGGTGGGCACGACATCGATCGAAAATTCCGAGCTGCTGTCGAAGTATCTGGAAAAAGAAAAACTGCCTCACGAAGTACTCAACGCCAAACAACATGCGCGTGAGGCCGAGATTGTGGCGCACGCCGGCAAAGCCGCTGCGATCATGATCGCCACGAACATGGCCGGACGCGGTACGGACATCGTGCTGGGTGGCATGCTCGAGCCGTTGATCCTCAAGGTCCGTGACGATGAATCGCTGCAGCCTGACGAAAAAGAGCGCGAAATCACGAAAATGCGCGCCGAATGGAAGGTGCGCCACGACGACGTGGTCAAGGCGGGCGGCCTGCACATTATCGGCACCGAGCGCCATGAATCGCGCCGTATCGACAATCAGCTGCGCGGTCGCGCGGGGCGCCAGGGCGATCCCGGATCGTCACGCTTCTATTTGTCGCTTGAAGATCCGCTGTTGCGAATTTTTGGCGGCGAGCGTCTCGGCGTGATCATGCAAAAATTGAAGATGCCTGACGGCGAGCCGATCGAGCATCCGATCGTCAATCGTTCGATCGCCAAGGCGCAAAATCGCGTCGAGTCGCGCAACTTCGACATTCGCAAGCAACTTCTCGAATACGACGACGTGTCCAACGATCAGCGCCGTGTGATTTATCAGCAGCGCAACGAATTGCTTGAGGGCGACGACGTCGCCGACACGGTTCGCAACATGATTCGTGGACAGATCGAGGACACGGTCAAGCTGTATGTGCCGGTCGACTCGCTCGAGGAGCAATGGGATATTCCCGGCCTTGAAACTGCGCTGATGGCGGACTACCAGATCACCGCGCCGATCGCATTGTGGATGCGTGACGACGCCGATCTCACCGACGAGACGCTGCGTGAGCGCATTGTTGAGATTGCAGCCAAGGCGTCGAGCGATCGTGAGACCAGCGTCGGCCCGGAGCTGATGCGCCAATTCGAGCGCAACCTGATGCTGCAGACGGTCGACCATCACTGGCGTGATCATCTGGCCTCACTGGACCACCTGCGGCAGGGCATTCATCTGCGCGGTTACGCACAGAAGAATCCGAAGCAGGAATACAAGCGCGAAGCGTTCGAACTTTTTTCGGAAATGCTTGATCGCATCAAGCAGGATGTGGTCAAGGTCGTGCTGACGGTTACCGTTCGCGGTGAGGAAGACTTGCGCGCGGTCGAGGAGGCCGAGTCGGTCAGCAACGTCAAATACCAACACGCGGATTACGAAGAGGCGCTCGCCGCCACTGCGGCTGACGGTGACCTCGCTGTCGCGCCGCCGCCGCCATTCACGCGCGCCGGTGAGAAGGTTGGTCGCAATGATCTTTGCCCTTGCGGCTCAGGAAAGAAATACAAGCACTGCCACGGCCGGATCTAGCTCACCGGCTGCAACCACGATATTGCCGATGCCTGTTCTCTATACTCCGCCCACGGCAGCATCGTTGCTTCCCGTCCCCGGTGTCAGGCTCGGCACTGCGGCGGCGAAGATCAAGTCGTGGTCGCGCGACGATGTTCTGCTCGTCGTGTGCGATCCCGGCACGGTGGCTGCGGGCGTCTTCACGCAAAATCGCTTCTGCGCGGCGCCGGTCATCGTCGGTCGCCAGCACTTGCAGCACCAACATCGCGGCAGTGGGGGTTTTCGCGCTCTGATCGTCAATGCCGGCAACGCCAATGCCGGCACGGGTGAATCAGGACTCGCTGATGCGCACGCAGAGTGCGTGGCCGTGGCGCGAATGCTGAACTGCGCGCCTGAAGAAGTGCTGCCGTATTCCACTGGCGTGATCATGGAGCCATTGCCACTCGCGCGGATTCTCGCCGGATTGCCTGCAGCTCATGCCGCATTGCGGGCCGACGGGTGGTTTGCCGCGGCCAACGCCATCATGACCACGGACACCGTTCCGAAGGGAGTGTCGCGACAGGTCACGATCGATGGCGTGGTGGTCACGGTCACCGGCATCGCCAAGGGCGCGGGCATGATCCATCCTGATATGGCGACAATGCTGGCGTTCATGGCCACCGATGCGCCGATACATCCGATGTTGTTGCAGCAGATCGTCAGCGAAGTGGCCGACGTCTCGTTCAACGGTGCGACGATCGACGGGGACACGTCCACCAACGACAGTTTTGTGTTGGCTGCCACGGCACGTGTGTCGATCCCGTTGTTGCAGGAACCCGCCGATCCGCGCGTGGCGGTACTGCGCGGCGCCATCGAGGCATGCGCAGTGGAGCTGGCGCAGGCCATCGTGCGCGACGGTGAAGGAGCCACCAAATTCATCGCGATTCGCGTCGACGGCGGGCGCGATGTGGAGGAATGCAAACGCATCGCTTTCGGTATCGCTCATTCACCGCTCGTGAAGACGGCTTTTTTCGCGTCCGATCCCAATCTCGGTCGAATCGTCTGCGCCATCGGCAACGCGGCAGCGCCCGATCTCGATCCCGCCGGCGTTTCGTTCTGGCTCGACGATGTTCTGGTCGTCGACCGCGGGGGTCGCTCGCCGCTGTATCGTGAGGAGGATGGCAAGCGCGTGATGCAGCAGCAGGAGATCGGCGTTCGCGTATCGCTGTCGCGCGGCATGGCGGCGGCCACCGTGTGGACCTGCGATTTCTCGCATGACTATGTCTCGATCAATGCCGACTACCGCTCCTGACGTCACGGGGGCACTGGCCGCGCTGATCGTTCGCGCCGAAGCGCTGCTCGCGCGCGTCGAGGCATCACTGCCGCCGCCGATGCCCGATCCCGACTGGACCCGTGTGACAGCCGCGCGCTGGCGCAAGCGCGCTGGACGCGGCTATCTGCAAGCCGTTGCGCATCCGCACCTCATTCGCGGCAGCGACTTGGTCAAGATCGAGGCGCAGAAAGCAATCATCGACCGCAACACACGTCAATTCGTGGCTGGCGTTCCTGCCAACAACGTGTTGCTGACCGGCGCGCGAGGCACCGGCAAGTCGTCGCTCGTCAAGGCGATGCTCGCCAAATATGCGACGAAGGGACTGCGGCTGATCGAGGTGGACAAGGATGATTTGACCGATCTTCCCGATATCACGGATCGACTGGCCGATCGTCCCGAACACTTCATCATCTTTTGCGATGACCTCACGTTTGATGCCGGCGAGGCGGGTTACAAGGCGCTCAAGGTGATGCTCGACGGTTCGATCACCTCGGGTGCGCAAAACGTACTGATTTACGCCACCTCGAATCGCCGCCACCTGCTGCCGGAATACTTCATCGAAAACCTCGAGACCAAGCACGTTGGCGAGGAAGTGCATCCGGGCGAATCGACCGAAGAAAAAATATCGCTGTCCGAGCGCTTCGGATTGTGGATTTCGTTTTATCCGTTTACGCAAGACGACTACCTGGCAGCGGTACACGGCTGGCTCGAATATTTTGGCGTCAAGACCGCCACGCGCGATGTCGACGCCCGAACCCGCGACGCGCTGCAGTGGGCACTGCAACGGGGCTCTCGCAGCGGTCGCGTCGCGTGGCAGTACGCACGCAATGTGGCGGGTGCCGATTCGACGAAATCGCGACGCCGGTGAACGCACCTCAGGTGCGTGTGGCGGCGGCGGTGCTGCTGCAGCCCGATGGTCGGGTTCTGCTGGCACAACGTCCTCCCGGCAAGGCCTACGCCGGATACTGGGAATTTCCCGGCGGCAAACTCGAAACTGGCGAAACGCCGCACGCGGCTCTGGTGCGCGAGTTGCGAGAAGAGCTTGGCATTATCGTTCGTCGCGCCGCACCTTGGCTCGTGCAGGAATTTGTCTACCCGCATGCGCATGTCCAGCTGCATTTTTTTCGCGTATTCGAGTGGGACGGCGAATTGTTCGGACATGATGGACAGGCCTTTGCGTGGCAAACGCCGGGCGCATGGAATGTTGCGCCATTGCTGCCGGCCAACACGCGCATCCTGTCAGCGCTTGCCTTGCCGCCCGTGTATGCGATCACCAATGCGGCGCAGATTGGCGAGGAAGCGTTGGTCGCACGCGCCCGCGCAGCGTTTGCAACAGGATTGCGGCTGCTGCAGGTGCGCGACAAGGAGTGGCCGTTGGCGCGGCGGTTAGCGTTGGCGTCGCGACTGGTGCCTCTCGCCGATGTCGTTGGCGCGCGCATAATGTTCAACGGAAGTGCCAGCGAAGCGCACGCTGCAGGTTGCGCCGGTGTGCATTTGAGCGCAGCCGCATTGATGCAGGCGACGGTACGTCCGCCAGATCTGCTGGTCGCAGCATCGTGTCATACCGCCAGCGAGCTTGCATACGCCGGACTTCTCGATCTCGACTTTGCGGTATTGGGCCCGGTTGCGCCAACGCTGTCGCACCCCGACGCAGCGGGTTTGGGATGGCAGCCATTTGCGGCGATGGCGGTGGACACGCACTTGCCGGTCTATGCGCTGGGAGGGCTCGCGCGTGGCGACGCGCCGGTGGCGATCGCGCACGGTGCGCAGGGGGTTGCCATCATGCGCAGCGCGTGGACCGACGCAGTCTGATCAGTCGGCGCGTCCGCGATCCGGCGGCATGTCCCCGGCGCTTTGCTCATCGTCATCGGGCTCGACGATGGGAACGCGATAACGCTCATCGGCCCATGCGCCGAGATCAATCAACTTGCAGCGCTCGGAGCAGAACGGCCGGAACGGTGAGCCGGCGCCCCAGGTCACCTGACTACCGCAGGTGGGACAACTGACGACGCGAGGCATGGCCACGTACGGGAGCTCCGGGCTCGACGGCTAGAGGTTGCAGAACATGAGATCGAACTCGACGTCGTGGTCGAATACGCTGCCGCGATCGAGTCCCGATACGCCAAGAAAGCGGATGTTGAGCGCGTACTTGTTGGCGCTGATTTCGGGCACGCAGGAATGCTGCCTGGCCACAGTGAGTCGCAGCAACTGGGCAACCTTGGTGGTTGTCAACATCAGCTGAAAGACGCCGCGATGCGCGGTGTGGCGACTGGCCCGGCCATTGTCACGCAGAAGTTTCAGCACGATCGCGGAACCTGCGCGAATCGAAGCAAACGGTTCGATCCACCCTTGCAGATCGTTGCGACGTGCGCCCGGGTCCTGATGCAGCCACCAATGGTACGCGGGCAAGTCGAATTCGCAGACGCCGCCGGGTATGGCTGTGCGCTGCTTGATCGCCATCAGCCATTCGTTCTCGCGCAGGTGGGCGCCGACCTTGCCGGCCTGCGCGAGCAATTGGCCATTGACGCCATCGATTTGTGTCAGCAGGACTTCGAGCGTCTGCTGATCGATCTGCGGATTGTTCCTGAGCGGACCCAGCATCTGTTTCTGGCGCTCCAACTCCTGCAGCAGATCGGTTTTGAGATCAGCGCGTGCGGCGACGTCCGCAATTTCGAACAGCGCGAGGAGCGCTGCATGGTGATCGGGTGCCGCATCCTGTCCGGCGAAATAGCCGACACGGCCGAACAGGTCTTCGAGGCGCATCAATGTGCGCACCCGTTCATTCAGCGGATGTTCGTAGCGGATCACTAGAGGCCAACCTTGCGCGAGTCTGCGCCATTTTCCGGGGAACTGCGCGCCGGTTCAAGCGCTGCATGCAGGAGCGCGGCGTGTCGGTACTGCGCGTCGAGCAATGCGACCTGGATATCGAGTGCAGAAAGTGGCCCGGCATTGTCGATCACGTCGTCGGCGAGGGCCAGACGCGCCTGCCGCGACATCTGCGCGTCCATGATGGCCCGCACCTCAGGGGCGGTCAGACCGCTGCGCGCCATCACGCGCTGGACCTGCAGCTCTTCCGGACAATCGACCACCAGCACGCGCGCCACCTGACGCGGCCGTGCATTTCGCTCGAGCAGCAGCGGGACGCTCAGGATGCCGTATGGGGCGGTCCACTTGGCCATCGCCTCGTCCATGCAGGCGCGGATCAGCGGATGCAGGATGGACTCGAGGCGCCGACGTTGCGCAGGATCGGCAAACACGGCTTCACGGAGCCAGCCTCGATCAAGCGTGCCGTCTGGCGCCGTCGCACGAGGGCCGAACGCTGCGACGACGGCGCGATGGCCGGCGTGACCCGGCGCGGACAATGCATGGGCAGCCTCGTCGGCATCGACCATATCGGCGCCCAGCGCCACAAATGCTTTCGCCACTTCCGACTTGCCGCTGCCGATGCCACCCGTCAGTCCGACGACGTACGACATTAGCCGGGAAAGTAGAGTCGAAGGATCGACGGGCCGAAGAACAGGGCAATGGCGCCGGCGATGGCCAGATAGGGGCCGAAGGCGAGCGGCACGTTGTGATCGCGCCCTTTAAACACGACCAGCGCAATGCCGATACACGCGCCAACCACGGATGAACCGAGCACGATCAGCGGCAGCATCTTCCAGCCCAGCCACGCGCCCAGCGCAGCCAGCAGCTTGAAGTCGCCGTAGCCCATGCCTTCCTTGCCGCGAATGAGCTTGAAGAGCCAAAAAATGGTCCACAGCGCCAGATAACCGGCGATGGCGCCGATCACGGCGTCCGTCAGCGGGACAAACAATCCGTAGAGGTTGGCAATCAGTCCGCCCCACAGCAGCGGCAGTGTCAGGTTGTCCGGCAACAGTTGGGTATCGAAGTCGATCGCGGTGAGCGCCAGCAGAGTCCACAGCAATGCGCATGCCGCCACACCTTGCCACGTCGGCCCGAACTTGAAGATTGCCGCAGCCGCCAGTGCGCCACCCAAGAGTTCGACGATCGGATAGCGAACAGAAATCCTGGTCGCGCAGGCCGAACACTTGCCACGCAGTGCCAGCCACGAGACGACCGGAATATTTTCGACCATCGTGATCTGGTGCCCGCAACCGGGGCACGCGGAACGCGGTACCGCAAGGTTGTAGCGGGGTTGCTCCGGTACGACTTCGCCGCGCATGTCCGCACATTGCGCCTGCCACCCGCGTTCGAGAATTTTTGGCAGCCGGTAGATCACGACATTGAGAAAACTGCCGACGCACAACCCCACGGCGGCAGCCACTACGGTGGCGACCACCGGATCGAGAAGCATGTTCGGCATCAGCGCGCGGGAATTGCAGACGTCAGACGACGGAGCCGAGCTTGAAGATCGGCAGGTACATCGCGACGACGAGGCCGCCAATGACCACGCCCAGGAAGACGATGATCAGCGGCTCCAGCAGGCTCGACAGCGCTGCCACCGCGTCATCCACTTCGCGCTCGAAGTAATCAGACACCTTGCCCAACATGTTGTCGAGCGAACCCGACTCCTCGCCAATCTGGATCATTTGCAGCACCATCGTCGGAAACAGTCCGGTATTGGCCATCGAGTTGGTGAGGCTGGTGCCGGTGCTGACTTCGGTCTGAATTTTTTTGGTCGCTGCTGCATAGACCATGTTGCCGGCGGCGCCGCCCACGGCGTCCAGCGATTCCACCAGCGGCACGCCTGCCGCGAACATGGTCTGCAGCGTACGAGTCCAGCGCGCAATCGTCGCCTTCTCGATGACGTTGCCGATGATCGGAATCTTCAGCATCAGCCGGTCGAACCCGTAGCGAAACGCCGCGGATCGTCGCAACATCACGCCAGTACCTACCACGCCGCCGACCAATACGAGGAAACCCAGCCACCACCACGCCACGACGAACTCGGAAATGCCCATCACGATCAGTGTGGGCGCCGGCAGATCGGCGCCGAAGTTCTTGAACACCGATTTGAACGACGGGATCACCCACACCATGATGATCCACACGACGATCAACGCGACCAGGATCACCGACACCGGATAGAACAGCGCCGACTTGATCTTGCCCTTGATCGCGAGAATTTTTTCCTGATAGCTGGCCAGTCGGTCGAGGATGGCGTCGAGCGTTCCGGAGGCTTCGCCGGCGGCAACCAGATTGCAGTAGAGGTTGTCGAAATGCCCCGGGTGTTCACGAAACGCCTGCGCCATCGACGAACCGGCTTCGATCTTGGACTTGATGTCCATCATCAGCCGCGAGAAGCGCGCATTGCTGTGTCCACGCGCCACGATCTCGAACGATTGCAGCAGCGGCACACCGGCTTTCAACATCGTCGCCAGCTGACGCGTGAAGAACGTGATGTCCTTTTCGCTGACTTTGCGGCCGCCACGGAAACTCTGCTTGCGAATCTTGACGACGCGAATGCCTTGGCGCCGCAAATTGGTCGTGACGACCGTTTCGGTGGCGGCCTTTGTCTCACCACGCACCTGGCGATTATTGCGGTCGACACCTTCCCATAGAAAGGTATATTCCTTGACGTCGCGGCGTTGTGCGGTAGTTGTAGCCATGGCAGTTGTCCTGAGTCGACGGGGGTAACACCGTCACTCGTTGGTGATCGCCTCGATTTCCTCGAGGGAGGTCATGCCGGATTTCACTTTGAGCAAGCCCGATTTTCGGAGGTCGCGCACGCCTTCCTTGCGCGCCTGCACGGCAATGTCGAGTGCGTTGCCGTTGCGCATGATCACCTGACGCATTTCATCGGTGATCGGCATCACCTGATAGATGCCCACGCGACCCTTGTATCCGCTACCAGAACATTTGTCGCAGCCAATCGGCCCCAACGGCTGCCACGTGCCGTCGAGATCCTCAGCCGAGAACCCCGCACTCATCAACGCCTCCGGCGGAATGTCCTTCGGCTTCTTGCAGTGCGAACACAGCCGGCGACCAAGTCGTTGCGCCGTGATCAAAATGACGGAGGATGCAATGTTGAATGGCGCCACGCCCATGTTGAGCAGCCGGGTCAATGTCGTAGGCGCGTCGTTGGTATGCAGCGTCGACAGTACCAGGTGACCCGTTTGTGCGGCCTTGATCGCGATGTCGGCGGTTTCAAGGTCGCGGATTTCGCCGACCATGATGATGTCGGGATCCTGCCGCAGGAATGACTTGAGCGCCACGGCAAACGAGAGGCCCGCTTTGTCGTTGACGTTGACCTGATTGACACCGGGCAGCTGGATTTCCGCCGGGTCTTCGGCGGTGGAGATGTTGACGCCCGGCTGATTGAGGATGTTGAGACAGGTATACAGCGACACCGTCTTGCCGCTACCCGTGGGGCCCGTGACGAGAATCATGCCGTAGGGCCGGCCGATCGCGAACAGCAGCGCGGTCTGCTGATCGGCCTCGTAACCCAACGCCTCGATGCCGAGCTTGACGCCGGCGGAGTCGAGAATCCGCATCACGATCTTCTCGCCGTACAGCGTCGGCAGCGTCGACACCCGGAAGTCGATCGACTTGCTCTTCGACAGCACGAGCTTCATGCGGCCGTCCTGCGGAATGCGCTTCTCGGAGATGTCGAGGCGCGAAATCACCTTGATGCGCGAGGAAACCTTGTCTTTGATGGCCAGCGGCGGCTGTGCGATCTCGGACAGCAGTCCGTCGACGCGATAGCGAATGCGGTAATATTTTTCGTATGGCTCGAAGTGAATGTCCGATGCGCCGGCGCCGATAGCGTCGGTGAGGATTTTTTGCAGGTACTTGACGACCGGCGCGTCCTCGATATCCGAGTCGTCATCGACCGAGGCGGATGGTGACCCGTCTTCGAGGCCCACCTCCATGTCCTCGAGATTGGCCATATCCTTAAGCGTCGTGCCGCTGCTTTCGACCACGCGCAGAATCGCCTGACCGAGCTTGTCGTCTTCGACGACAATGGCTTCCGGCACGAGATTGGTCTTGAAGCGCATTTCTTCCAACGCCTGCAGATTGGCGGGATCGGAAATGGCGACAAAGAGCTTGTTGCCGCGTTTGAACAGCGGCAACACCCGCCGCGACTGCGCGATCTTGATGTCGACGAATTCCTTCGGAATCTGGTCGACATCGAAACTGGCGAGATCCAGCAGCGGGGTTCCGAACGCGCGTGACGCAAAGACCGCGAGCTGATGCGCGGTCATGCGCTTGCTGATCAGGACCTGCTCGACAAACGAGACGTGGGAGGCTTGCGCCTGCGAATGCAGGGTTTCCGCCTCGTAATCGGACATCAGTCCGTTTTGCGCAAGCGCGCGCGCGAGTCCGCTGATGGTGCGGGTGGCGGCGTGCGTGGCCATCGTGTCTGGTCGTGTCCGGGCGGTCGGGATAAGGGTCTGGCGGTTTTCGATAAGCAAGCAGCATGCCGAGAATGCAATGCAGCTGCTATTCCATTCGCATAAAACTTAACTTGAGGATGATGCCCGCTCGACCGTGGTTTGTAAAGGCGGCGTGCCTCGGCCTACCGGAACCAGAAGTTTGACGACTTTGACCGCTCGATCCTGGGTTTGCAGGATTTCCAGCAATTGACCCCAAAGTCGAAAGGAAAGGCCGGCGTCGGGAATGTCCCCCAAATGCTCCACAATTAACCCGTTGAGGGTTTTGGGCCCGTCGAGCGGGAATTGGGTGCCCAGCCGGCGGTTGAGCGTGCGTAGTAAAGACATGCCGGAGACGACGACGCTGCCGTCGGTTTCGCGACGATAGACTTCGGTGCCGCCTGGGGCTTGGGTCGTGAATTCACCGATGATTTCTTCAACGATGTCCTCGATTGTGACCAGTCCCTGCAATTCGCCGTATTCGTCGACCACGAGACCAAGACGCTGGCGATCGGTCTGAAAATGAGTCAGTTGGGTCAACAGCGGGGTTCCCGCCGGGATGAAGTAGGGCGGCCGCAACAAGGGACGCATGCGATCCGTGTCGAGTTCGCCTGCCTGCAATTGCATGTGGACGACGGCCTTCAACGGCAATACGCCGATGATGTTGTCCAGCGACTCTTCATAGACGGGCACGCGCGAGTGATACGACGTTGCCAGCTGCTGCCGCAGCAACGCCGGCTTTTCCGCGAAGTCGACCGCGTGAATCCGGTTGCGCGGGGTCATCACGTCCTCCACGGTGATGGCTTCGAGATCCATCAGGTTGGCCAGCATCGTCTTGTGCTTGCCACGAAAGTACTGGCTGCCTTCGAGTACCAGCGAGCGCAGTTCCTCCTGCGTCAATTGCGTGGCACCTTCCTGCGCCGGTTGCACCCGAAGAATCTTGAGCAGCCCTTGGACGAACAGATTGACAAACCACACCACCGGCTGCAACACGCGCAGCAACGGCGTCAATACGAACGCGACCATCGGCGCGATCTTGTCTGCATGCGTGGCGCCGATGACCTTGGGCGTGATTTCCGAAAACACGAGAATCAGAAACGTCACGGCCACCGTACCCGCGGCCAGTGCAAGTTCGCCTTCGCCAAGCATGCGGCCGGTGATTACCCCGGCCAGCGTCGCGGCACCGGCATTGATGAGGTTGTTGCCGAAGAGGATCACGCCGAGCAAACGATCGGTTTGCGCAAGCAATCCCAACGCCAGTCGCGCGCCGCGATTGCCGCGTTGTGCACGATGCTTCATGCGGTACCGGTTGGACGCCATCATTGCCGTTTCGGCAATGGAAAAGAATCCCGACGCCACCAGCAGAATCGCCAATGCTATCGCCAGCGTAGTTGTGGTGATCTCAGCCACGGCGCGGGCGCAGTCGACTCATCGGCCGAGGATGATCTCGGTCACGAACTTGCTGCCGAGGTAGCCCAACACCAGCAGCGTCGTGCCGGCGATGATCCAGTACAAAGCGCGGCGGCCGCGCCAGCCGTAGCGCCACCGCCCGAGCAGCAAAATTGCAAACGTGCACCAGCCAAGCAGCGAGAACACGTTCTTGTGGTTGAACGTCATCGCCTTGCCGAAGAGTTGCTCCGAGAACAACGCGCCGCTCGCCATCGTGAGCGTCAACAGCACGAAGCCGGCAGCAACCAGTCGAAACAGGAAGCGTTCGAGTGTAAGCAGCGGCGGCGTGTCGCCGCCGTCCACGGTGCCGATGCCGCGGCGCAGTTTCCGTTCAAGACCTGTCAGGACGATCGCGTGCAGTGCCGCGACAACGAACAGGGCATAGGCCACCAATGCGACGGCGATGTGCGCTGTGGCCCACGGCTGGCTCGCATAGGGAAATCGATGTGCGTTGCCACCGGCCATTGGCGCGAGCGCACATACGGCCGCCACGGCCAGGATCACGTTGCCGACAGCGGGCAGTCGCCCCAGCACGCCCGAAATGCCGCCGACCAGCACCGTTACCCAGGCTACAAGCGACAATGCATGCAGGAAGGAAAGATCGAGTCCTTCCGGTGTCAGGATTGATTGTTCGATCGTCCACGCGTGAAGCACCAACGCCAGACCGATCAGTACGGCAGACGAGCGAAAGCGCCCGCGACTGATCGCGCCCGGATTGCGGAGCCACGCAGCGATGGCGTACAGGGCGGCGACAACGATATAAAGTAGAATCATGGTGTTGCAGCTGCGGCGCATTGATCGCCGCGGCCGATATTGCGCAACGGCAAGTGTAACCGATGGCACGCGTCCAACCGGATGCCTGTCTGTTGTCAATCGTCAACTTCAATCCATGCTCGAAAATCTGACTCAACGGCTGTCGCGGGTCGTCAAGGAATTGCGCGGACAGGCGCGATTGACCGACACCAATATCGCAGACGCGTTGCGCGAAGTTCGCCTGGCGCTGCTCGACGCTGACGTCGCGCTGCCCGTGGTCCGGGACTTCATTGCCACCGTCAAGGACAAGGCGGTCGGCGAAGAAGTGATGGGATCGCTGACCCCGGGCCAGGCGCTGATCGGTGTCGTGCATCGCGAACTCACCGCGCTGATGGGCGCGCAGGCCGTGCCGCTGTCATTCGCGACACAGCCGCCCGCCGTGTTTCTGATGGCGGGATTGCAGGGCGCCGGCAAGACCACCACGGTGGGCAAACTCGCGCGTTTCGTGCACGATCAATACAAGAAAAAAGTACTGTTGGTATCGGCAGACGTTTATCGTCCCGCCGCCATCGAGCAGCTGCGCCTCCTGGCCACACAGGTCGGCGCCGAATTCTTTCCGTCGGATGTCAGTCAGGCGCCAGTTGCCATTGCCGAAGCGGCGCTCGATTGGGCACGCAAGCACTACTGCGATGTGGTGATTGTCGATACCGCGGGACGCCTGGCCATTGACGAGGCGATGATGCAGGAAATTACTGCATTGCATGCCGCGGTTCAGCCTGTGGAAACGCTGTTTGTCGTCGACGCCATGCAGGGACAGGACGCTGTCAACACCGCGCGGGCATTCCGCGACGCGTTGCCGCTGACTGGCGTGGTTCTCACCAAGCTCGATGGTGATTCGCGCGGTGGCGCGGCGCTATCGGTCCGGCATGTAACCGGCGCACCGATCAAATTCATCGGCACCGGCGAAAAAATCGGTGGACTCGAGGTTTTTCATCCCGAGCGGATGGCGTCGCGCATCCTTGGCATGGGCGACGTGCTGTCTTTGCTCGAGGACGCGCAGAAAAACGTCGATGTGGCCGAGGCGCAACAACTCGCCAAGAAGGTCAAGTCCGGCAAAGGTTTCGACCTCACCGACTTCAAGGCGCAGATCGGGCAGATGCGCAAGATGGGCGGCATTGCGGGTCTGGTCGACAAGTTACCGGCGGAATTGGCACGTGCGGCGCAAGGCGCGTCGATGGACGAGCGGCGCATTGCACGCATCGAAGGCATCATCAATTCGATGACCGTCATGGAGCGTACCAAGCCCGAAATCCTCAAGGCGTCGCGCAAGCGGCGTATTGCCGCCGGTGCCGGCGTGTCGGTGCAGGAGGTCAATCAGCTC
>JBDTTY010000003.1:0-18027 GCA_040007975.1 Betaproteobacteria bacterium
CGACTGACGCAATTGCAACGCGTGATCACCGGGATGTGGCAGCGCGATGGTCTCGGTGCCTGACGGCGGCGGCAGCATCACGCGTGAGGAGGTGCTGCGCGTCGATGGGCTACGCAAGCGCTACAGTGACATCGAGGTCGTGCGCGGTCTGTCGTTCAGCAAGCGCGATGTGGGCATTCGTACTTTATCCGGGGGCATGAAACGGCGTTTGAACGCGCTGGCCCCCAACTATGATTTCTTCACCTATTTCTTCACGCTGGTGTGGACGCCAATGCTGCTGCTGTCGAGTGTCTCCTTTCCGGTCGACCAGATGCCCGCATGGCTGGCGGGCATTGCCGCCTTCCTGCCGTTAAAGCATGCCATCGACCTGGCGCGCCCGCTGATGCTGGGGCGTGTACCCGACACCAACCTGCTGCACGTCGCCGTGCTGCTGTTTTATGCGGCACTGGCCTACTATGTCGGCTTGGTGCTGACCCGTCGGCGTTTGTTGCAGTGAACCCGTGAAAACCGCGATTGTCGCCCGATGCTGATCGTCAAGACTTTACACATCGTGTTCATGGTGAGCTGGTTCGCCGGGCTCTTCTATCTGCCCCGTCTTTTCGTCTATCACGCCAATGCCACCGACACGATCGGCATCGACCGCTTCAAGGTGATGGAGCGGCGACTTTTGCGCGGGATCATGATGCCCAGCATGCTGGCGACGATCGTATTCGGTTCGTGGCTGTGGCTGGGCTACGGCATCAGTGGCGGCTGGCTGCACGCGAAGCTTGCGCTGGTCGCCATCCTCATCGTTTATCAAGGCTGGCTGGCGCGGACCGTGCGTGCGTTCGCGGAAGATCGCAACACGCACTCGGCGTACTTTTACCGCTGGATCAACGAAATTCCTGCATTGCCGATTCTGGTGGCCATCGTGTATCTGGTTGTGGCCAAGCCCTTCTGATCTGCGCCGAACACCCATCATGACCGAACGCTTCTTTGCCCCCTGCCCACGCGGCCTCGAGACCGTACTCGCGACCGAGTTGACACGCATCGGCGCCGCCGACGTTGCCACTGTCGACGGCGGTGCTGGTTTCACCGGCACACTCGATCTTGCGTGTCGCATCAATCTTGAATCACGCCTTGCCAGCCGCATTCTGTGGCGCGTCGGCGGCGCGCCTTATGCTGACGAGCATGCGCTGTATGCCCTCGTCAAAGCCATCGACTGGAAAATGCACTTTCTGCCCACGCGCACATTGCGGGTCGACATTGCCGCAACGCGCTCGCCGCTGCAGAGCCTCGAGTTCGCCACGCTGCGCGTCAAGGATGCCGTCTGCGATCGGCTGCGCGACGATACCGGCGCGCGCCCATCGATCGACAAGCGCCAGCCGGACGTGCGTGTGCACGTGCATCTCACCGAACGTGATGCCACCGTGTATCTCGATACGTCGGGCGAGCCGTTGTTCAAGCGCGGCTACCGCCGCGATGCGGAAGAAGCGCCGCTGCGGGAGAACCTGGCGGCAGGCGTGTTGGCGCTGACCGGCTGGACACCCGGGCAGCCCTTGCTCGATCCCATGTGCGGCAGCGGCACCATCGCCATCGAAGCGGCAATGATCGCCGCCGATCGCGCGCCGGGTCTCGCGCGTACGTTCGGGTTCCAGAAGCTGCTGTGGTTTGATGGTCCGTCCTGGCAGCGGATGAAACAGACTGCGCGCGACCGCATCCGCACCGCACCCGTCACGCCGACGCTGTTTGCCAGCGACATTGCCGCTGGCGCAGTGGCCAAAACGCAAGTCAACCTGCGTGCCGCGCAGCTCGACGCCTGGGTCGACACCGCGACCGCGGACCTCCTGACGCGCACCGCTCCCGCCACGGCCGGCTTTCTCGTCACCAACCCGCCTTATGGCGTGCGGCTTGCCGATCAGACGCAAATGGCCGCGTTCTATCCGCTGTTGGGCGACGCATTGAAACAGCGCTTTACCGGTTGGACCGCCCATTTCCTGACTGGCGACCTGCGCCTGCCCAAGCTCATTCACCTCAAGGTAGCGCGCAAAGTGCCGCTCTTCAATGGTGCGCTCGAGTGCCGGTTGTTCGTCTTTCCGCTGGTGGCAGGTCGGCACGTACCGGCACCGATCCTCACGCAATGATAAAATCATTGCCTGTTCCACCTCATTGATCGTCCCGCCATGCCGATGTTGCCCTCCCGTCTCTACGTTTCGGATCACATGTTGTTCATTCGAGACCTGATGGAAAAAAAGCCGGACCTGCCCAAACAGCAGGCGGAGGGTCGGCGCATTTTCTGGGACAAGACGCCGGAACAGGTTGGTGAACGCGCCACGATGGACGAGGGAAACGTGCCGCAACCCGCGTACGTCTACCAGACCAAGTAGCAGGTAGCAGGTACGCTGCACAACGCCACCTGCGCTTACGCCATCGTGACGGTGCCGTGAATGAAGTAGCGCGCGGTGGTGCTGATGGCTGCATGCAAGCCCAATCCCGCCAGCCGTGCATTGAGCACCGCGGGTTTGTGAAACACCTTCACGATGCGAAACTGGCGCCCGTCGTTAAGCTTGCGCGTCACGACGCCTGCTTTCTGATCCGGCCGTGCATGATTGGCCGCAGTCGAGGTCCGGTCATACGCTGAGTCGACTACGTACGCGACGCCGCCATCGACCAGTGCGTTGCGCACGTTGCGCCAGAATTCGTCAAAGCGCTCGTCCGGCACATGAGATAACCAGAAACTCATGAAGACCAGATCGTAGCGGGCGGCGGGCTGCCATGCGAAGAGATCCTGTTGCGCATACACGACGTTGTTGGCCGCAACTCGCGCGCGATTGAGCGCCAGGACCTCGGTCGACGCATCAAGGGCCAGTAGCTGCGTCACGTGCGGCGCCAAATGCCGCGTGAACAGCCCGGTGCCGCAGGCAAGTTCGAGTGCGGTGCGCGGTCGACGGGATGCCAGCGTCCCATGCAATGCGGCCTCGACCGCGGCGACATCCGCGAACCATGCCGCGCGGAACGTCGCGCCGTGATCGTAGCGGCCGGTGCGAAACCACCACTCGTCGTATTCGGTGGCACGCGCCCGGTAGTAGGCCGCCTGCTCGGACAGAATGGCAGGATCAAACGACTCTGCCTCTTCATTGGCCATGCATTCACTCCGGCGACATGCGCGTTGGGTATCGGCCGCTACAATACCGCGTATGCCAACACCTGCTGGTCGAACCCACTCGACGCGACGCGTCTTCGCTGCATTTCTCGCGCTTGTCGCTGTCATTGCCGGCGTCGAATGGTATACACTCGTCCGACACGAGAGCACGCGCACCGGCGCGGCACCGGCCACAACCGTCGCCACGCCCGCCATCACGGCAGGCGTCGTGTCGGCCCCGGTACCACAAGGCTTGCAGGGCGATATCGACGTTCCGCTGGCCGAAGCGATGCTCGGACCGCAGGTGTCGATTTCTGGATGGGCACTGGCTCCCGCAGGCGTGCGGACCGTTGAGGTGCGACTCGATGGGCGCGCATTTGCGGCGCGCATCGGGATATCGCGCCCCGACGTGGCCCAGGCGCGGCCGGACATGCCCGGCAATGCCAATGCCGGTTTCGAATTCACCGGCGACTTCTCGCCATACCCTGCCCCATCCGGCGCGGATCGGCGCAAGCTGACCATCGTCGCGATCGCCAACGACGGCAGCGAACTGATCCTCGGTCGGCGCAGCCTGGTTGAGCCTGCGGCGCTGGCCCGCTGGGTTGCATTCACCCCGGCGGGCGCCACGCCGTTTTATCTGTTGCCCGCGTTGTCGGGCATCGACCTTGGCGGCGCTGCGGAGCTCGACACGATCTACAAGCCGTATCAATCGACCACTGTCGCCGCCGGCTTTCGCGTCCCGATCCTGTATCTGCGAATGACGCACGGCGCCAACGCCGATTTCACGTTCGATCCCGACTGGGATGCCGCACGCAAATGTGGCGCACGACGCATCGGCGACGACTCGCTCAACACGGTTCTGGCTCACTCGCGCGCGAAAAAATTGCCGGTGCTGGTCACGCTCAATGGCGGCATCTGGGCCGATGCGTACTGCGATGTGCCGGCATGGGATGTCAACGATCGACTCGAACAGGACGTCGCCAACTGCCAGTGGAACGAAAAAAACGAGGTGATGCCGGACAATTTTCTGAAGAACCTGCCCGGATCGCAGGAAGCGCCGGAACTTGCGCGCTCGCTGACCTTCAACGTGTACGCCACCGAAGTTCGCCACTACAAGAAACGCAATCTGCAGCAGGCCGGCGTACTGCTCGCCGCCTTCGCGCGTGCCGATCCGCAACTCTTCGTGGGCGTCAACCTTGATCCCGACACCTATCTCAATCCATTTTTCGCCGAACAGCAGTGGTACGACTACAACCCGGGCACGCTGCGCCAGTTTCGCGAATGGCTGGCCGGCACCGGTCCTTACGCGGGGAAGGGCGGCCCCCACATTCCCGATCTGCGCGCATACCGCCGAACCCAACCGCTGACACTTGCGGACGTGAATCGCCTTGCCGGCATGCGATGGAAGTTATGGCGCGACGTCGATCCGCCCCGTACCTTCGTGCGCAAGCCCACCGACGGCTCGGCCCCATTCTGGAAAAATCCATGGGTTCGCGAGTGGGAGATATTTCGCCGCCATCTCGTGCATCTGCATTACGATGAACTCGCGCAGTGGCTGGTGGAGTCGGGGATCGCACGCGATCGCATCTGGTCATCACAGGGCCTGATGGCGCCGCAGCGCGACGCGATGCCATTTGCGATTGCGCTCGACAGTCCGCCGCGCAACTACGATTCGGGCGGGATGAGCATTGCCGGGGCGAAACCCGCGCAGGGCCATCTCGGCGTGATTCTGTACGGCGAAGCTGCCGTCAATGACGTCCCGATGGACAACGGCCGCTCTCTGTTCGCCACACTTGAGTCGATCGATCCGCGTTGGGCCATCGTCGAATACAACACTGCCGATCTCCGCAGTCCGGACAGCAAGCCGACGTACGCGGCGGCCTATCGCGGCATGCGCGACTTGTGGAATTTCGGCGCGCGATTTGTGTCTCCGATGGCGTGGAACGGCAGTAATGGCGTCAATGCGGGACAACCCGGTTACAACAATTTCGATGCGTGGCGAAACACGGCGCTGGAGGACGCGTCACGCGACTTCATGCTGGCGCGCGCAGGTCTGCCGCTTGGTTCGTTGTTGTGGACCTTCGGCACGCCGCAACATGCCGATGGCGACGGTTGGACAGCGGAACGGGGTGCCTTGGCCCTCGGCGAAGGTGAATTGCGGATGCAACCCGATGCCAATCGCCGCATGGTGCTGCTGTCGCCAGCAGGATTGCCGGAGGCCTCGCGACACGCCGATCAATTCGTATTGGGGGCGATCGGCACGGGGCTGCAACGCGTACGCATCGAAGGACGGCGCGACGCGCGCGGCGGCTGGATCACGATTGCGGATGCCCGCGGTTCGGACTTGCGCGAAACAGCGGCTGGCATCGCGGTCAAGCGCATCGCCGGCGCCCACAGCGAGCCACTCGAACGACTGCGCATCGAGTTGACGTTCGAAACGACCAAATCTCGGACCTTGACGCGAATCGCCGCGATCCCCGCCGCGGCGCCGTAGGCGAGGCTTCAGCCTCGCGTGTCGCCGGGGCGAGGCTGAAGCCTCGCCTACGCCTACGCCTCGCCTAAATCGTCACGCCTGCATCGCGCCATCCGACGATGTCTTACCGCTCGTCAACCTTGTATTCGACGTAGGCCTTGTCGCGCACCTGCCGCAGAAATTCCTGAAACTGCTCATCGGCCTTGCCTTGGCGAATGGCATTGCGTGCCACGTCGCGCTTGCGATCGAGCGTGATGTCCTGCGTGCGCCGCTCGTCGACAAGGATGATGTGCCATCCAAACGGCGACCGAACCGGCACGGAAAGTTCACCGACCTTGAGTGCGACCATCGCCTTTTCGAACTCGGGCACCGTATCGCCAGGGCTGACCCAACCAAGGTCGCCACCTTTGCCCGATGATCCGTCTTCCGAACTGATGCGCGCCTGATCGGCAAATTTGGCGCCGGATTCGATCCGGTCGCGAACACGATCGATCTTGGCCTTCGCTTCCGCTTCGGACGTGACTTCGTTGACTCGCACGAGGATGTGACGAACATGGGTCTGGTCGACCACCGTCGGCGCATTGCGATTGCGTACATCGTTGAGTTTGACGACATGAAAGCCGCCGGGACTGCGCATCACGGTCGACACGTCGCCCTTTTTCATTGTCTTGACGGCTTCGACGAACACGCCCGGCAAACGTGCCGGCGTGCGCCACCCGAGATCGCCGCCCTGCGTGGCGTCGTTGGAGTCGGAAAACGTTGCGGCCACCTGGCTGAATTCGCGGCCGCCCTTGATGGCCTGCAGCGCCTCTTCCGCGCGCTGGCGCCGTGCTTCGATCTGCGCCGGTGACGACTGCTCGGGCACGGTGACAAGAATATGCGACAGCAGATATTCGCTTTCGCCACCGGCTTGCGCGGCCACGGTGGCGAGATAGTTGTCGACTTCGGCCTCGGATACGTTGACCCGCGCATCGACTTCGCGTTCGCGCAGACGCTGAATCGTCACTTCGCGGCGGATATCCTCGCGGTACTTGGCATAGGAAATTTTTTCCTTATCAAGGGCGCGCCGCAATTCTTCGGGCGTCATCTTGTTTTCCTGGGCGATGCGCAGAATCGTGCGCTCGACCATCGTATCGTCCACGCGGATGCCGTTTTCCTTGGCGAACTGCAACAGCGCACGCTCGACAATCAACCGTTCGAGCACCTGCGTGTTGAGCGCATCGGCCGGGGGCGGGCGCACGTTGGAGGCCTGCATCTGTGCCAATACGATGCGCTTCTGCTCGTTCAACTCCCACTGCGTCAGCGCTTCGTCGTTGACCACCGCGACCACGCGTTCGAGCGCAACGACGCCACCGGCAGCGGCGGGTGCCTGTACAGCGGTGGCTGCGCGCGGCACGGGTACACCCGGGCGAGGGCCCGCCGCCGCACCGGGCACCTGAATGCCGGAGTTGGTTGGCTGCGCCCATAAGTTGGTGGCCACCAACGCGATGGCGGCAACGATCGCAAGCGGCAAAACGGGGCGAATGCGTCCCATATGATCAGTTCCTTGAACCGCGACGCTCGTGCAGGTCGCGTTGATTCGAAATGAGTGCCAATAGGCCTTAGAACTCAGGCAGCGGGTCAAAGCCGCGGTCGCGTTGTTGCAGCGTGGGATCGTTGGTACGCAGATACCCTGGAACTGTCCGCCGCAGGAGATCAAGCGGGCTGGTACCCACCCGCGCGAGTCCGTTCAACTCGAGCTGGACAAACACCGAATTGGTTGTGGTTTCGGAGGTTGTCACCAACTTTTGGCCCACCACGCGCAATGCCCAGCACCCACCATTGTACTCCAGCCCTACAACGGCCTCGAGCGTCTGGCGGTCCGGGATCGAGTAGTTCCATGATCCGAGGAACGTCAGATTTTCGGTAATCGGCCACTGTGCAGACAGGAACGTCTGCTTCAATTCGGATTGACCGCCAACCTGGTCAACGAGTTCCCGTGAATAGCGATAGGTGGCGCTGATCACGCGCCCCCCGCCGGGCGAATAGCGCGTGCCCACATTGAAGCGGTTCAAAAGCGACGTGCCGAAGTCGTATTGGGCGAGTCCGATCAGGGCCCACGCATCCGCCAGTCGGCCTTCGGCCCCCACCAGAAAGTCCGACGAGCCGGACTTCTGCGTGGTCGAGCCGGGCAGGCTGACCTTCTGGTCTTCGAAGTAAAAGCGCTGTCCCACCGCCACCCGAAAGCGCTCCGAGCCGGTCGCAGGGTCCAGGAATCGCGAGGTGATGGCGAGCGCAAGTTGATTGGTGTCGCCCATACGATCGCCACCGATGAAACGGTTTTCGCTGAACAATTGCGTGAAATTGAAATCGTCCTGCACCGTGTCGAACACCGGCAGCTGATTCTGGCTGCGAAACGGGATGTACGTGTAAAACGCGCGTGGTTCCAGCGTTTGCACGAAATTGGCGCCAAAGACGCTCCAGTCGCGCTCGAAGATGAGGCCGGCGTCCACGCTGCCCACCGGGACTGCCACACCCTCGCTGCCGTCGGGGATGCCGACCGTGGGCTGATTGAGATTGTATTGCCATGCCGAGACGCCGGCATGGGCGTTGATGAACCAGGAACTGCCTTGTCGAATCCAGCGCACCGATGGATACAACGACGTGCGATTGCCCGTGGGTTCAAGCGACGACTGCGCGAAACGCACGAATTCCGCGGTGCCGCCCCACGTGAGGCCCATCCAGTCGGTTTCGGCCACGGCCGCGCGCACCTGCGGCAACATGTTGTACGGGGGTGCCACATAGGCGAGAGGATTGGGATCCTGCAACGTCTGAAAGGCCTGCGCCCGCGCCAGCACATACAGCGGTCCATAATTGGCGATCAGGCCCGCTTCCTGCGGCAACGTCTTTTGTGACGTCACCGCCACGCGATCGGCAAAGTCCGCGAAATACGTATCGTCGGACACGCGGTTGTAGTTGAGGTAGCCGCTCAACCACGGTTGCAGTTGTTGATTGTGTTTCCACGACACCGCCCAGCGCGCGGCGTTGGTCTGCCGATCATCCGGCAGGATTTCACCGATGGCCTCGCCGGCTGACGAGTCGAACAGATAACGTCCCTGTGCGCCGATCTGCAGGCCGCGGCGGGTCATCAGTCGCGGCACCAGCGTCGCGTCGTAGTTCGGCGCGATGTTGAAGTAATACGGCGTCGCGATTTCAAAGCCGCGAATCTGCGTCGAGCCGATCGTCGGCGTCAGGAATCCGGACTTGCGTTCATTGGACAGCGGAAATTCGAGCCACGGCGCGTACATCACCGGCACATCCAGAAAGTAGACACGCGCGCCCCGCGCGGTACCTACACGTCGATTCTGATCGATCTCGATTTCGTCACTGCGCAGATACCAATCGTTGTTCGGTGCTACACAGGTCGTGTAGCGCGCATCCGTGGCCTCGTACAAATCCGGACCTTCGAAGCGGATGATCTTCGCTTCGCCGCGCGAAGCGTTTTCGTTGAAATAGAATTTGGGATCGTCGAAATAGCCGATCTCGCGACTGCGCTGATATTTGACCTCGGGGCCGCTGATCCAATCGAGACCGCGACGCAGCGTGACGTCGCCCTTGCCCCAGACCTCGTCATTGCCGAAGTCGTACTGCAGCCACCCGGCAAGGACCGTTTCACGGCGTGTACGCAACTCGACCTTGCCGGCGGCCTCGATCTTCTTTTCGCCAGAGCCGTCCAACCGATCGGCGCGAAGATAAATGGCACCGCGCTCGTCGGGTGCCACCGCAGGCGGCGGCACTACCGTGGTAACGGGTGCAGGTGGCGCGGGACCTGTCGAACTTGCGAGATCCGCCATCCGCGGCGGTCCGGTGTCCACGGTGCCGGCGGCGCGATTGCCACCGCCCGTCGACTTGCGTGCGACCGGGTCGATCTCGCGTGACAGTTTCAACACGAGTTCCTGCGCACTCAGCGTGCCCGACAGGCACACGATCACCGCCGAAGCGATAACGACAGGCCAGCGCGGGATGCAGAATTTCATCGATGGGATCTCGTGCCGGTTTGGTAAAATGGGACATTCTAGCCTGTGTGTGCGTCTCGACTTCACCCCTCGATTCGCGTTCTCCGCAAATCGTCGTCGAGTCGAGCCCTGCGCTGCGCCCTGTCCCCTTCCAACCGATGATTACCCCCGCCGCCGATCTGCGCCTTGACGCCATCGCCGAATGGCTCGCGCAGACGTTGCGCACCACCGCGTTCACGTTGGCACCTGCATCGGCGGACGCGAGCTTCCGGCGCTACTTTCGTGCCTCGCTCGCCGCACCCCATTCGCTCGCGCCCGAAGCGATGACGCTGATTGTGATGGATGCACCACCGCCGCAGGAAGACTGTCGGCCCTTCGTCCACGTGGCCGCATTACTGCACGCCGCCGACGTCCACGCGCCGGCCATTCTGGCGCAGGATCTCGAGCGTGGCTTCCTGCTGCTGAGCGACCTCGGGCACACCACCTATCTCGATGTGCTGGACGAAAGCAATGCCCGTGCGCTCTATGTCGACGCCATCGATGCATTGCTGCGTTTTCAATGCACGTCGCGCATCGGCGTGTTGCCGCCCTACAACGAAGCATTGCTGCAACGCGAGCTCGCTCTTTTTCCGGATTGGTATGTTGCGCGTCATCTCGTCCACACGCTCACCCCGGCGCAACGTCAAGTACTGGACACGGTCTTCGCCTTGGTGATTGCCAACAATCTTGCGCAGCCACAGGTATTCGTCCATCGCGACTTTCATTCGCGCAACCTGATGGTCAGCACGCCCAATCCTGGCTTTCTCGACTTTCAGGACGCGGTCTATGGCCCGATCACCTATGACCTCGTGTCATTGCTGCGCGATGCTTACATTGGCTGGGATGAAGAGCGACAGATCGATCTCGCCGTCCGCTATTGGGAACGTGCCCGCAAGGCCGGCGTGGCCGTCCACGACGATTTCGGACTGTTTTGGCGCGACTTCGAATGGATGGGCGCGCAACGCCAATTGAAAGTATTGGGCATCTTCGCGCGCTTGTGTCACCGCGATGGCAAGGATGGCTACGTCGAAAACATGCCCCTCGTGATGAGTTACCTGCGCGGTGTGTGCACGCGCTACCGCCAGCTCGAACCGCTGCTGGCCGTATTGGATGCGCTCGATGCACGTCCGCACACCATCGGCTATACATTCTGATGCCTGCGCCACGCACGGCGATGATCCTCGCTGCCGGCCGCGGCGAACGATTGCGCCCTTTGACCGACAGTGTGCCGAAGCCATTGCTGAACGCGGGCGGCAAGCCATTGATCGTGCGGCAGATCGAGGCACTGGCGCGCGGCGGATATCGCAACCTCGTGATCAATGCGGCACATCTCGCCGACCAGCTGGTGGCCGCGCTGGGGGATGGCCGTGCATTCGGAGTCGACATCCTGTGGTCGATCGAAGCCGAGGCATTGGAGACGGCGGGTGGAATCGCGACGGCGTTGCCGTTGCTCCCGCCGGGTCGCGTGCTGATCGTGTCCGCCGATATCGCCACCGCGTTCGACTACGCCACCGTGACGGCTCGCGCCGATTCGATCGCCGCGCGCATCGGCACCCGAGTCCATCTTGTCATGGTGCCTAATCCACCGTTTCATCCAGACGGTGACTTTGCGTTGACCGATGATTACATCGGTACCGCACTTAAGCCCCGGCTGACCTTCGGCAATATCGGCCTGTACGATACGACTCTGTTCAGCGAACTTCCCCGCGGCGTCAAGCTCAAATTGCTGCCCCTGTTCCTCGAGTGGATCGCCCGCGGCTGGGTATCCGGTGAACGCTATGACGGGCCTTGGACCAACGTCGGCACCATCGACGATCTTGCCGCTCTTGACCTCCGGTTGCGCACCCACAAGATGTGATGCAACCGCTTCCCAAAAGGATGACCTGCATGAAACTGCCGTCGAACCCCCTTCTCGATTTCTCGGGACTACCCCGATTCGATGCCATCCGTCCCGAGCATGTCGCACCCGCGGTGGATCTGTTGCTTACTGAAGGACGCAGCACTGTCGAACAAGTTGCCGAAGACGTGGCCGCACCCACGTGGAACAACGTGGTCGAGCCGCTGGCCGAATGCCTCGATCGACTGGATCGTGCATGGGGCGCGGTACGGCACATCAATGCCGTCGTCAACACGCCGGAACTACGCGACGCGTACAACGCCGCGTTGCCCGGCGTCATAGCTTTCTACACCGACATATCGCAGGACCTGCGGCTGTACGACAAGTATCGCGCGCTGCGTGCGCAGCCGGCGTTTGCCTCCATCGACGCGGCCAAGCGCAAATTGATCGACAACGAGCTGCGCGACTTCAAGCTGGGGGGTGCTGAACTCGATGACGCCGACAAGGCGCGCTTCAAGGCACTGCAGGAAGAACTCGCGGATCTGTCCACACAATTTGACGAGCATGTCCTCGACGCCACCAATGCGTGGGCACACTACGTGACGGACTCCAGCGAGCTGGCTGGTGTGCCACAGGATGTGTTGTCCGCCGCGCATGCCGCGGCGATCGCCGAAGGCAAGGAAGGGTGGAAGCTGACGCTGCGAATGCCATGCTATCTGCCGGTGCTGCAATATGCCGGCAATCGCGAATTGCGTCAGCGGATGCACGAAGCCTATGTCACGCGCGCGTCCGACCTCGGAGCCAACGCCGAATGGGACAACTCGGCTGTGATTGGGCGCATTCTCGCGCTGCGCCAACAGGCAGCCGAGCTACTCGGTTACCGCAATTACGCCGAAGTGTCGCTGGTGCCCAAGATGGCCGGCAGTCCCGACGAAGTCATCGCGTTTCTGCGGGACTTGGGACGCCGCGCGCGTCCTTATGCCGAACATGACTTTGCGGAACTCGCGGCGTTTGCGCGCGCTGAACTGGGTCTCGTCGATTTCTCACCCTGGGACATCGCGTTTGCAACCGAACGCCTGAAGGCGATGCGCTACGCGTATTCCGAACAGGAAGTGCGGCAGTATTTTCCTGAGGATCAGGTGTTGCTGGGCCTGTTTCGCGTGGTCGAAACGATCTACGGCGTGCGCATCAAGGAATCCAGTGCGGCCACCTGGCACCCGTCGGTTCGCTTTTTTGACATCACCGATCACCACGACGCGCTCGTCGGCCAGTTCTATTTCGATCTCTATGCACGCGAAGGCAAGCAAGGCGGCGCATGGATGGATGATGCGATCAATCGCCGCCACGTTGCCGGCGCCATTCAGCATCCGGTGGCATACCTCACGTGCAATCTGTCCGCACCGGTGGATGGAAAACCCGCCACGTTCACGCACGACGAAGTGATCACGATCTTCCATGAGTTCGGGCATGGCCTGCACCAACTGCTCACCCGCGTCGATGTTGCCGGCATCTCGGGTATTCAGGGTGTGGAGTGGGACGCCGTCGAGTTGCCATCGCAGTTCATGGAAAATTTCTGCTGGGAGTGGGAGGTGTTGAAACATATGACCCACCACGTCGACACCGGTGCCCAGTTGCCGCGTGAGTTGTTCGACAAGCTCACCGCGGCCAAGACTTTCCAGAGCGGCATGGCCACGATGCGCCAACTCGAACTGGGACTGTTCGACATGCTGCTGCACGCTCGCACGGGACACGACGAAGCCACGCCGCGCACTACGCTCGACGCGGTACGCCTCGAAGTCGCCGTGGTACCGCACGCGCCCTACGATCGGTTCATGCACGCGTTCGGCCATGTGTTTGCCGGTGGCTATGCCGCAGGCTATTACAGCTACAAGTGGGCCGAGGTGCTGTCCGCCGATGCGTTCAGCGTGTTCGAGGAACAGGGCGTGATGTCGCCGGATGCCGGCGCGCGTTTCCGTGACGAGGTCCTGTCCCGGGGTGGCAGCCGACCCGCGCTCGAGTCGTTTATCGCGTTCCGCGGTCGCCCGCCGGAGCTCGACGCGCTGCTTCGTCACCATGGGATGACCGCGACGGCGTAGGATTGTCGGGCCGGGAGGGCTGCCAGCCGGTCATGGCGCCCATGCTATGACTTCGGCATAATCGCAGGTTCATTGCCATGTCTCGAGGAGGCCCCATGCCTGATTCAGCAAGGCGTTCCGCAGTGCGCTGGACGTTCGGGATTGCCGCCATTGCCGTTGCGGGGCACGTGTTCGCCCAGGGAACGCCGGTCTATCGATACACCGATACCGACGGCAAGGTCGTCTATTCCGATCGGCCACCACCGGCCAACGCCAAGGGAGTCCAGACCAAGCGCTTGGGCGGTAATTACATCGAGACCAGCGAACCCAGCGTTGCGGCGCAGCAAGCATCGGAGAAATTTCCGGTCACGCTGTTCACATTCCCATGTGGCGAGGTGTGCCAAAACGCCGAGTCGCTGCTCAACAAACGCGGTGTGCCGTTTTCGATCGTCAATGTTCAAACCGACGAGCAGGGACGCGCGCGACTCAAGGCGCTGACCAACGACGATCAGGCACCCGTGTTGGCTGTCGGTGACCAATTGATCGTCAAGGGTTACAACGAGACGCGCTGGCAAGCCACGCTCGATCAAGCTGGCTACCCCAAGACGCAGGTATCGCGTCGGCCTACACCGACGATCCGCGCACCCGATGCTCCGCCCCCGCCACCCCCCGCTGCCGACGGCACGCGTTCGTTGGCGCCACCGCCCAAAGGTGGGGATTACCCCAAGCAGTAGAACTCTGCTGCCGGATTCACCATCATCACTGTCGCGATCAATGTCGCGACAGTGTCACGTGCGCCTCATTTCATGATCATCGCCGCCTGGAACGTCAACTCCCTCAACGTGCGGCTGCCGCGACTGCTTGACTGGCTCGCCGTCACCAGCCCCGATGTCGTGTGCCTGCAGGAGACCAAGCTCGAGGATCACAAGTTTCCGGTCCCCGATCTTGCGGCTGCGGGTTACGTCGCGCACTACACCGGACAAAAAACGTACAACGGGGTGGCCATTGTCGTCCGCAACGGACTCGAGGTGCGCGACGTGGCCTTCGGCATCCCCGGCTTCGAGGATCCGCAAAGACGTGTGGTCGCCGCAACCGTGGCCGGCGTGCGCATCATCGGCGTCTACGTGCCAAATGGGCAGGCGCTCGACTCCGACAAGTACCCTTACAAGCTTGCGTGGTTGAAGGCATTGGCTGCAATGCTGCACGACGAACTGGCCGCGTATCCGGAGCTTGCCGTTCTCGGTGACTTCAACGTCGCGCCCGATGATCGCGATGTCCATGATCCTGCCGCATGGGAAGGCCAGGTGCTGGTGTCCCCACCTGAGCGCGCGGCGCTACAGGTGCTGCTCGATGCCGGTCTCACCGACAGTTTCCGACTCTTCGAGCAGCCGCCAAAAATGTTCTCCTGGTGGGACTATCGAATGCTGGCGTTTCCCAAAAATCGTGGTCTGCGCATCGATCTGATCCTGCTCTCCAAGGCGCTCGCCGCGCGTTGCACCGCAAGTCGCATCGATCGCAATGCGCGCAAGGGGGATAAGCCTTCCGATCACGCCCCGGTGCTGGTCGAGCTCAGCGACTAAGGGCAATAGGGGGGCGATGTCGCCGCCGAAGGCCGCGATCCTTGCCCCGGTTCCACGAGACGTTTTCCATCCCCAATGGTTTTTGCCTCTCCGATCTTCCTGTTCTTGTTCCTGCCGCTGACCCTGGCGGCATACTTCGTGTTGCCGCGCGCATGGCGCAACGGTGTGCTGCTGGTGGCAAGTCTTGCGTTCTACGCCTGGGGCGAAGCGCCATACCTGGTGCTGGTACTCGCCTCCGTCGCGTTCAACTATCTGCTGGGTGGCGCGATCAGTCGCGCGACGGCGCCAGCGCGACGGCGCGGCTGGCTCGCGGTGGCGATCACCGGCAATCTCGCGCTGCTCGGCGTATTCAAGTACGCCAATTTCGCGGTGGCCAACGTCAATGCACTGGCCCCAATTCTCGCGATTACGCCGCTGGCGGTCGCCGCCATTCCATTGCCGCTGGGCATTTCCTTCTTCACGTTTCACGCAATTTCCTACGTCGTCGACGTCTACAAACGCAACGCGGATGCCGAGCACAATCTGCCGCGGTTCGCGCTCTACATCCTGCTGTTTCCGCAGCTGATCGCCGGCCCCATCATTCGTTGGCGCGATATCGCCGCGCAGCTGCGCGTGCGCGAACAGCGGCTGGCGGATTTCAGCTACGGTGCGCGCCGCTTCGTATTGGGTCTTGGCAAAAAGGTACTGATTGCCAACACGCTGGGCCAGACTGCCGACCGCATCTTTGCACTGCCAAGTGGCGATCTGACGACGCCCCTCGCGTGGCTTGGCCTCGTCTGCTACACGTTGCAAATCTACTTCGATTTCTCCGGCTATTCGGACATGGCGATCGGGCTGATGCGAATGGTCGGCTTCCGTATTCTGGAAAACTTCAATTACCCTTACGTGGCACGCAGCGTGCGCGAGTTCTGGCGGCGCTGGCATATCTCGCTGTCGAACTGGTTTCGCGATTATCTGTACATTCCGCTCGGCGGCAATCAGCGTGGCGTGGCGCGCGCCTACGGCAATCTCGTGCTGGTGTTCGTGCTATGCGGCCTGTGGCACGGCGCCAGTTGGCCGTTCGTGCTCTGGGGTGCGTGGCACGGGTTGTTTCTGGTGCTCGAACGCGCAGGGTTCGATCGGGTATTGAAGCGCATGGGCCCACTCACCCATTTGTATGCACTGGTGGCCGTCATGGGCGGATGGGTGCTGTTTCGCTGCGAGACGCTGACGCAGGCCGGACATTACTACGCGGCACTCGGCGGCTTTGCCGGTGGCGATCCGTTGCGTCATCCGCTGGTGGAATTTCTCGATCCGCTGGTGGCCGTGACGCTCGTAATCGGCGTCATATTCGCGGCACCGGTGGCGCGCCGGATCGGTCGCTGGCGCGATCGGATCGCTGCCCCGGGCGGCGTGGTCGCACGCAGCGTTTTGGCTGCAGACATCGGTTGGTTGGTGCTGGTCTACGTCGCCGCCAGTGCCATGCTCGCGGCCGGCACCTACAATCCGTTCATCTATTTCCGGTTCTGACGATCCACGCTGATGATCATGCGCGCCGATCCACTCGCCCTGCCGCCCGTTCCCGCCGCTGCCCCCGGCGATCACCCGTGGCGCGACCGCGTCGTTGCGGCATTGTTCGCTTGCGGCTTGGCGCTGCCGGGACTGGCATTGATCAGCACCTGGCACACCACCACCACGCGCTTCGAAAATCGCGCCACGGCACCGTGGCCAGCGCCCGAATTCGCGCGCACGTTTGCGCCTGCCTTCGAACGTGCATTTGCCGATCGCTTTGGCGGTCGCGATTTTCTCGTGCGGCTGCATCACGGCACGCTGCTGCAAACGTTTGGCGTTTCCGCGCTCGGCACGGTGATGCCGGGTCGCGACGGCTGGTTCTACTGGCTGGGCGAGGACGGGCAGTCGCTGGCGCGCCATTATCGTGGCACCACGGCTTTTGCACAGAGCGATGTCGATGGCACGGTCGCCGAACTCGGCCGCCGCCGCGACTGGCTCGCTGCAAAGGGCATCGCGTATGTCGTGGCGGTCGTGCCGGAAAAGTACACGATCTATCCGGAAAATCTTCCGGCGTGGGTTGCGCGATCCAATGCTCCAACGCCGTACGATCGAGTGCGTGACGCCATCGCTCGCGATGGTCGCGTCAACTTCGTTGACCTGCGTCCCGCGTTGCGCGAGGCCAAGGCGCGCGACCGCGTCTACTTCAAGACCGATTCACACTGGAATTTCAACGGCGCCGTCGTGGGATACAGCGCATTGATGCAGGTCGTAGCGAAGGCGTTGCCCGCCAGCATGCTGACGACCATCGCACCCGCACCGCGCCCGACGTACGTGCCTGGCGTGGACTTCTACAGCGGCGATCTCGTGCAGATGCTGGGACTACCGTCGCGTCTGCGCGAAGACGACGTCGCGCCACTAGGAAAGGTGCTGGGCGATGCGGCGGGGCGCTGTGCGCGTCGACTCGACAAAGGTGAATTTCCGGGCTTTGAATATTTCGTGTGCGACAAGCCCGGCTTGCCACGCGCCGTGATTCTGCGCGATTCGATGGCCATTCCGCTGATTCCGCTGCTATCGGAAAATTTCAGCCGCGTTGTGTACGTGTCGAGCCGCAAACTCGATCGCGCGCTGATCGAGCGCGAGAAGCCGGATATCGTGATCGAGGAATTGGTCGAGCGCTCGTTGCATGCTCCCGGCGCACTGCCGATGGACCCGTAGCGCGGATACGCGGAAATTGGTAGACGAGGCTTCAGCCTCGAGGTGAACCAAGCAGTGGCTGAAGGCGCATACAAAAACAGATCGGGGTAGCCGCCGGACCAGCGTTGGTGGCGATTTGCACGGCCTTGCGTTGGAGCGGGAGGTTTATCCGCGACCGAAATGCCGTGCGGATCACCGCCCACGCACCATCATATCCACCGC
>JBDTTY010000004.1:0-17591 GCA_040007975.1 Betaproteobacteria bacterium
CGACCCATCGCCACGCGCTGGCGCTGGCCACCCGACAACTGTCGCGGCTTGCGCTCGAGCAAATCGGTGATATTGAGAATTTGCGCCGCGTCGCTGACCCGCTGAGCAATTTCAGTTTTGGGAATTTTTTGAACTGTAAGCCCGAAGGACATGTTCTCGTACACGCTCATATGCGGGTAAAGCGCGTAATCCTGGAACACCATCGCAATGTCGCGATCCTTGGGTGCCAGTTCGTTGACGACGTCCCCGTCGATCAGTATATCGCCGCTCGAAATGTCCTCGAGTCCGGCGATCATGCGCAGAGTCGTACTCTTGCCGCACCCGGAGGGCCCGACCAGCGCTACGAACTCGTTGTGGGCGATATCGAGGTCGATACCGTGCACGACTTTGAGATCGCCGTAGTACTTCACGAGCTTGCGCAGAACGACACTAGCCATACTGATACTTTCTTCGGGTAGATGCCTTAAACGACTACCGGGACAACCACTCACTGGACCCACCCGGCCGACTCGCGCCGCAGGGGCAGTCGATTTGATCGCAATGATGCCTGACAGCGCTTGCACATTTGATCTCAGGCTATGATAATAAGGGACAGTTACGGCATCTTGCAAGCGTTTGCAAATAACTTTCAACGATCGCCAATTTAAAACAGCCCGCATTCATATGTCTGCACTCCATCGCCAGCCTCGCGACGGCTCGCGCCGACCGTCGTCACGCGCCCAGATGTCCGACGTGGCCGAACTGGCTGGGGTATCCACGTCGACGGTTTCTCGCGCGCTGCGCAATCCGGAAACCGTATCGCTGGAATTGCGCGCGCGCGTCGACGCGGCGACCGCATCGCTCGGTTACGTACCCAACTCCATGGCGGGCGGACTCGCCGCATCGCGCACCCGAACCGTCGGTGTGATCGTACCGTCGCTGGTCAACTCGTTCTTCTCTGCGACGATCGAAGCGATGGCCGAGGTGCTCAACGGCGACGGTTACCAGATCCTGCTTGGCAACAGCGGCTACACGATCGAGCGCGAAGAGGCGCTGGTCAATTCCTTTCTGTCATGGTCGCCCGCCGCCATCGTGCTGACGGGCCAAATGCATTCGCGCATCACGCTGCAACGCCTTCTCAATGCCGACCTGCCCATCGTCGAAATGTGGGAACTGGGCGAAAATCCGCTCGACACGCTGGTGGGCTTTTCGCACCGTGCCGCGGGCCGAACAGCGGCACGTCATCTTCTCGACACCGGGCGCCAGCGGCTGGCCTTTATCGGTGCTGCCCCGGAACACGACCGACGCGCCACGCAACGCGGCGCCGGTTTCAGCGAAGCGGTGATCGAGGCGGGTTTCCCTGCGCCGGTCTGCATCACGATGCCGGAGCGCGCAAGTGTCGAAGGTGGCGGGCAGTTGATTGCACAGCTCGTGACCACCTATCCGCGGATTGACGGTGTGTTTTTTTCCAACGATGTGCTGATGTTGGGCGCGCTCTTCGAGTGTCAGCGACGTTGCATTCAAGTGCCGCAGGCGCTGGGCCTCATTGGCTTTGGCGATCTTGATTTTGCAGCGTGGAGTCAGCCCACGCTCACTACCATCCGGCCACCAAGGCGCGAAATCGGCACCGCCGTGGCCGAGCATCTGCTGCACCGATTTCACCATCGGGCCGGCGTCGCGACTACCATCGATCTCGGCTTTGACCTCGTCTTCCGTGGGAGCACCTGATGGACACAAGCAAGGTACGACTCGCGGTTGCAGCATCGACGATGTGCCTGCTATTGCTTTCCGGGCTCGGTATCGCCCAGACCTTCCCGAAGGGCCCGGTCCAGATGTTGATCCCGTTCGGGCCGGGCGGAACCACTGACCTGATGGCGCGCGCACTCCAAACAGAACTTGACCGTGCACTCGGCGGATCTGTTGTCATCGTCAACAAGGCCGGCGCCGGGGGCTCCATCGCGTTGGCAGAACTCGCGCGCAGCAAACCTGATGGGCAGACGATTGCCATGACTACAATCGGACCACAGGTTCTGCAGCCCGCGCTGCGCAAATTGACCTATGCGGCCGGCGACTTCGATTTCATCTGTGGAACTTACGATGTTCCGCTGATGTTGATGGTCAAGGACGATTCTCCCTTCAAGTCATTGGCTGATGTCCTCGCGTTTGCCAAGAAAGAGCCGGGCGCATTGACCTATGGCTCCTCCGGGCAAGGCACGTCGCTGCACATTGCAATGGCTGCGCTGCTGAGTCGCGCCGGTGCCACCGGACTCCACGTCCCCTACAAGAGCAGCGGGGAGATGGTTACGGGCCTGGTCGGCAATCACATCATGATGTTCATGGAAACACCGGCCGTGGCCACGCAGTACCAGCTGCGGCCGCTGGTAGTTCTGGCGCCCAAGCGTCTCGACAATTTTTCGGGCGTGCCAACCGCGGCCGAGTCGGGCCTTGACGTCCGCGGCTCCGTCTGGGGTGGACTGGTCGGACCTAAAGGCATGCCTGCGGACATCCGGCAACGGCTCGAGGAAGCATGCGCCACGGCCTCGGCCACGGAAGCCTATCGATCCGCCGCAGCCCGTCTCAACAATCCGCTCGTGTTTCGCAATGCTCGCGATTTCCAGGCGTTTGCGGACACTGAGGCCAAGGCTTATGCCAACGTGGTCCGAGAATTCGGACTCGAAGTAAAGTGACATCATGAGCCGCATGCAGCCCGACTCGGAGCGCGTCAAGGTCGGCAAGCGCCAGCGCATTCTTCTGACCAAACTTTTTCCTCCTGCTATCAAATTGCGCGCAACGCGCGACTTCGACGCCATTCTCAATCCGCAGGATCGTAAGTGGGGCAATACGCTACCGGCCGCTGCCGCTGGCCCCGCACGTTTTCATGTTGCCGCACCTGGGTAGCGCCACGGTGACCACGCACAATGCCATGGGCTTCTGCGCTTTCGACAATCTGGATGACTAATTTTCCGGACGCCCCGTTCCCTATACTTTCATTTGATCCAAGGAAACATTATGTCTAACTTTACCCAGGTCGAACTGTTTACCGACGCTGATCAACGTGCGCGCTTCCGCGAGATCGCTGTTCCGTTGACGGATGGCTCTGAGCTCGCGCGCCTTTCCGCCGTCGCACCAGCGACTGGTCTGCAATTCCGTCGCAGCCCGATAGGCTTTGCATTCCCGTTCCATTGCTCACCCAAGCCGCAGTGGGTATTCATACTTTCGGGAGTCATGGAGATCGGCTTGCAGGATGGAAGTGCCCGTCAATTCGGGCCTGGCGAGCACTTTCTGTCCGCCGATACGCTCCCCGCCAGCGTAACTTTCGATCCGAAGATCCACGGGCATCGCAGCGCACAGGTGGGCCCCGAACCGCTGGTTACGTTATTCGTCAAGGTGTAGCCCGCCGTCCAATCGGCGCACGCGCATTACGCTCAGGTCGACGGTACAGGACCGCGGGGTTGGCGCTGCGCCGCGACTCAGGAACCGTCCTGGACTTGGGGTCGACTCGCCAGCATTGCGGTCGCCGCTTCCGCCCGCCCCAGTCGGTTCCACGCTTGCAACAAAGTACGATTCACTACATCGCGTTGCGCATGACTTCCGCCCACGCGGACGTTTTCCGGCAAGGCACGCGTCAGCAGCGACACTGCCTCCTCATCGTTTCCCTTCGCAAAAGCAGCAATCCCCTGCGCTACCGTGCTTGCAATAAGACAGGCCGGCCTCGTGTTACCGAACGCGGTGAGTTCCGCGCACAGATTTGCAATCGCATCGACCTGGCCCGTGCGCGCTCTGACCATCGCGACATGGATATCGGCAAATGGTGTGCCGGCGCGCGGGTAGCGTTGGTCAGCTAACTGCGCCAGTTGCTCCCACTCCTGATCGCGACGCGATTCACCGACCAGCTCAGCCCGCCACAACCACGACGCCGCGTCGGTAAGCACATTCAGCGGAGGCGTCGGCGGCCCACGGCCGACGAGCGGCGCCCCGAATTCCTGATCGTAAAGACGCCACGCCGCCGCGGCATCGCCAAGCCCGAGTTCCCATAACGCCAGATGCCACGACAAATGACCGCGCAACAGGCCCGCCGGTGAGTTGGAGGCCAACCATCGACGCAGAAACACCGCTCCCGCTTCAGGTTGCTCCAGTTCGTAGAATACGTGCGCCCGCACATGCGCCGCGTTGCCATTGTGCGGCATCTGCTCCAGCGATCGCTCGACACGCTGCTCGGCGTCGGCGACCCGACCGCCTTCGACTTCGGAGAACGCACGAATGGAATTGAACCACCAGTCGTCGCCGTAATGCGCAGCGAGACCATCCATCAATTCCAGAAATTCCGCCTCACGTTCCAACCTGCCGGAAAAACCGATCAGCCCGAAAATTCCTGTTGCCGGCTGCAGCACCAGCGCATCTCGGGGAAACTCCGCTACATGCTCCCGAATTGCTGCGAGCGCTTCCGCGGCACGCCCTTCCACTACGAGCGCAAGCGCTTCGACATGCCGCTGCTCGCGGCGAGTGGTGCCCATGGCAAGCGTTCGCGCCCGCGCGGCGGAAGCCTTGGCCGCCGCGGCCTCCCCGTATGTTGCAAAGCACCGCGCGCGACCGATTTCCGCCAGTGCAAATCCATCGTCAAGGGCCAGCGCGGCCTCGAAACCGGGAACAAGTTCGCTACCGGCTGCAAGCAAACCATCCATCGCGCACCCGTACGCTGCAGCCGCCGTCGGCGATTTTGTCGACAGCGGCAATCCGTAACGATCTTCCATGGCAAGCTTCCGATTCGTGACTTACTTACGCAATCCCAGGGCACCGAGCACGTCACCAAGTTCGGCGGTGGTCTTGCTCGCGTAGTTGACAAACGTGTCGCCAGTTTCCCAAACCGGCGTGAATCCGCGCTCCTTCAAAAAGGCTCGGAACGCGGCACTTTCGTGCACGGACGTGGTCGCGGCGGCTAGCACCGCTAGCGCTTTCGGATCCATGCCTTTGGGCCCGACGATCGAGAACCAACTCCCCATTTCCCAGCTCGATCCGGTGGCTTCCTTCAGTGTCGGCACGTTAGGCATGATCTCGGTTCGCTTGGCACCCATGGTCGCAAGTACTCTTACTTTGCCGGCCTCGGCCAATGCGCGCGCCTCCACCGCGGAACACGTTGCAAAGTCGATGCCGCCCGCTACCAGCTCCTGCAACGACGCGGCGCCCCCGGCACTAGGAACCCAGCGCACTTTGGTCGCACTCATCCCTTCGGATTTGAGCCAACCACCAAGCGCCATATGCCAACTGCCGCCCTGCCCTGAACCACCAGCCTTGAATTTTCCTTCCTCACCCTTGACGATTGCGTCGCGCAATTGCGCCGCCGTCTTGTACGGCGAATCGGCAATGACGATGACGGCCGAGTCAAAGGCGGCAATACGGGCGATCAGCGTGAACGATGCCGGCGTGATCTCGGCAAGTCCGATCGATTTGAACACTGTGATCTCGATGGTGGCGACGCCAATCGTGTAGCCATCCGGTGGCGCATTGGCTATCGCCGAATGTCCGACGACACCACTGCCTCCCGTTCGATTGACCACGTTGACTGGTTGCTTCAATTCACGTTCCAGCAATGAAGAGAACGCGCGGGCAATGGTGTCCGAGCCGCCACCCGGCGCTGCCGCTACCAGGAAGGTAATGGGTCGCGATGGGTAATCCTGGGCTGCAACGGTTGTCGGCGCGCATGCCAACACCGCGGCAAATGCAACAACATGGAATAGTTTCGGACGCATGAACGGATCTCCTGAAGGGCACTGCGTTAGTACGCCAATGACGCCAGTTCGTGGGAAGAGCGTGTGGAAGTGGCTTCTAGCTCCGGGCCGAAAAAGTGGTACTGCAACGGGTCAGCGCAACCGTGCGTGATAACGAAACTTGTCACTGCGGCCGAAGCTGATGCGAAACTCGGCGGGTTCGCGATTGAAAGTGAACGCATGACGCTCGATGCGAATGACGGGAGTGTCCGTGGGCACGGCAATCAACAGGGCAACTTCCGCGTCGGCGGGTTCGGCCGTCAGGTACTCTTCCGAGCTGAGGAAATGCACATCGTGTTGCTCGCGCAACTCCTCGTAAAGCAGGCGGACCGAAAAATCGAAGGCCGCGATCTGCGTCCAAAGTTTTCCCGGGAAGTAGGAGTCCTCCACCAGAAACGGTTCGCCGCGATGGCTGCGCAGGCGTCGGATGGTTCCGATTTTGGCGCCAGTTTGAACGTGCAGCGCGTAGGCAACCTCGGCGCTGGCGGCAATCGTCGCCCTCGCAAGCAGCACCGTTTCATAGGTAATTGGAGCCTCTGCTTCCTTGCGTTCGAAGCTGAAAAAGTGCGTGAAACTGTTTGTGAATTGCGGTGAAAGTACAAACGTTCCGCGACCGGGCTGACGCGCAAGCAAGCCGGCACGCACCAGGTGCATGATGGCTGACCGCATCGTGCCGCGACTGACGCCAAAGCGCGTTTCCAACACGGCTTCCGTGGGAATTTGCTGCCCCGGTCGCCAAGCGCCACTAAGCAACTCTTTGTGCAATGCCTTGGCGATGTCGTGATGGGCAGGTATTCCCGCCCCGTCGAACGTGAGTCCATCATCCCCGGCGCCGCGCTTTGGCGGCGCGCGGCGCTGCTTCTGTGGGAGAACTCGCATCGAGCTTTTGATCATTGGTCGCTCTATACAATCAAATGTTTAGACATTTAATTTGCCCATCAATCGTTGCAGTGTGACCTTGAAAGTCATGCAGAATATTGGGCGCAGCGATTAAACGTGATGGCTTGTCAGCGCTTGCAGTACTTTCTCGTTCACAGGATAATAGCTCCTCTAACTATGGTTTGCAAGCGCTTGCATTCCGACCACCTGCGACCATGACCCGACTCCTTTCCGATCTTCGCTCCCAACGCTGGTTTGCCGCGGATACCATCCGGGCATTTGCCCACCGGCAGCGCACGCAGCAGATGGGCATGCGCCGCGCCGACTTCATGGGCAAGCCGGTGATCGCGATCATCAACACCTGGAGCGATCTTTCGCCGTGCCATGCACACCTGCGCGAACGCGCCGAAGCAGTAAAGCGCGGCGTGTGGCAGGCGGGCGGCTACCCGGTGGAACTGCCGGCGTTGTCGGTGGGCGAAGTAATGGTGAAGCCCACGACGATGCTCTATCGCAACTTCCTCGCGATGGAAACGGAAGAGCTGCTGCGCTCGCATCCCGTGGATGGCGCTGTATTGTTGGGTGGTTGCGACAAATCCACACCGGGCCTGTTGATGGGCGCGATCAGCATGGACCTTCCCGCCGTTTTCTGTCCTGCCGGGCCGATGTCGAACGGCCAGTGGCATGGAGCGAAGACCGGCGCCGGCACGCATACGAAGGTCTATTGGGACAAGCTGCGACTGGGTGAGATCACGCCAGCGGACTGGGTCGAGCTCGAAGGCCGGATGACGCGCAGTCATGGCACGTGCAACACGATGGGCACCGCGTCGACAATGACGTCGATCGCCGATGCGATGGGCATGACGTTGCCCGGCGCGTCGTCGATCCCCGCCGTCGATTCCGGCCATCCGCAGATGGCCGCCGAATGTGGCGTGCTGGCCGTGGAAATGGTGTGGGCGGAGCGCAAGCCCTCGGACCTCATCACCCGCGACTCGATCACCAATGCGCTCGTCGCCTATATGGCGCTGGGGGGTTCCACCAACGCCGCCGTGCACCTCATCGCCATCGCACGGCGCGCCGGCATTCCGCTTACGCTGGACGAGATGGATGTCGTCGGCCGCACCATTCCCGTGTTGGCCAATCTCTTTCCTTCCGGCGACAGCCTGATGGAAGATTTCTGGTTCGCTGGCGGGTTGCTCGGGTTGCTGTCGCGCTTGCCTCAGCATTTGCAGCTCGGCGCCCGCACCGCCAACGGCAGGACATTGGGCGAGAACATCGCGGGCGCGAAAGTCTGGAACGACGAGGTGATCCGTCCGCTCGACAATCCTGTCACCGGCGACCCTTCCATGCGCGGAACACTGGCGGTGCTGCACGGCAACCTTGCGCCCTCCGGCTGCGTGATCAAGCCCTCCGCCGCGTCGCCTGAATTGCTCACGCACACCGGTCCAGCGCTGGTCTTCGACAACCACGCCGAGCTCTCGGCGCGCATCGACGACCCGTTGCTGGATATCACCAAGGACACCGTGCTGGTGCTGCGCAACGCCGGCCCGGTCGGCGCGCCAGGTTTCCCGGAATGGGGCAACCTGCCGATCCCGAAGAAGCTGCTGCAGCAGGGCGTACGCGACATGGTGCGCATTTCCGATGCGCGGATGAGCGGCACGCACTACGGCACCTGCGTGTTGCACGTCGCGCCGGAAGCGGCGATTGGCGGCCCGCTGGCGCTGGTGCAAACCGGCGACATGATCACGCTGGACGTGCCACAGCGGCGCCTTCACCTCGATGTCGACGACGCCGAACTCGCGCGCCGCCGCGCCGCGTGGACGCCACCGCCGCGCAAGTTCGAACGCAGCTACGCGAAGCTGTATCAACAGCACGTGACGCAGGCCGATGCCGGTTGCGACTTCGATTTCCTCGAGACTGGCACCGCACAACGCGTGCCCGAACCCGACATCTACTAGGAGCGCCTACGCAATGGATATGCCCCGCAATACTTTCAACCTCGCATTGCAGGAAGGTCGCATGATCTACGGTACCTGGTTGATGAGCGGTGCGCCGTCCACGGCCGAAGCTCTGGGCTGTGCGGGCTTCGACTTCCTCGTCGTCGACATGGAGCATGTTCCCGTCGACACGCCGGAGATGATCGAGATCTTACGTACGATGGCCGGCACGCCCGCGCAAGCCGTCGTGCGTTTGCCATGGAACGACATGGTGCTGGTCAAGCGCGCGCTCGACGGCGGCGCGCAGAGCCTGATGTTTCCCTTCGTGCAGAACGCCGACGAGGCACGGCGCGCCGTGGCGTCCACGCGCTACCCGCCGGAAGGCGTGCGCGGTGTCGCGGCCATGCATCGCGGCAGCCGCTTCGCCACCGTGCCCAACTACCTCAAAGGTGCCGGCGCGGAAGTGTGCGTGATCGTGCAGATCGAAACGCCGGCCGCACTGGAACAGTTGCCGCAGATCGTCGCCGTGCCCGGCGTGGATTCGATCTTCGTTGGCCCGGGCGATCTTTCCGCGTCGATGGGTCACCTCGGCGACATCGCGCACGCCGACGTACAAGCCCAACTCAAACACGCGGCAGAATTGTGCAGGAAGCTCGGCAAGCCCTGCGGCATCGTCGGCCCCAATCCGGAGATGGTCGGCAAGTTCATCGAGTACGGCTACTCGTGGGTGGCCGTGGCCTCCGACATGGGGATGATGGTGGGCCGTGCGCAAGAGTGGCTGGGCAAGTTGAAAGGCGCCGCACCGGCCGCGTCCAAGCCGCAAGGCGGGTACTAAGATGGCGTCACCCTTTACCTGCGTACTCGACGTACGCGCCAGCCTGGGCGAAAGCCCGGTGTGGTCGGTCGCGGAACAGGCGCTCTACTGGGTCGATATCAACGCGCCCTCGCTGAATCGCTTCGACCCTGCCACCGGACGCAATACCATCATGCCGATGCCGGCATCGATCGGCTGCTTTGCGCTCCGCGAACGCGGTGGCTTTGTGATCGCATTGCGCGATGGCATTTGGCTGGCGCGCGCCGACGGCACTCCGGAACGCAAGATTGCTGACGCCCCCTACAACGCGTCGACGCAGCGCTTCAACGACGGCCGCTGTGACCGGCAAGGACGTTTCCTGGCCGGCGCGATGAACGAGCAGCGCGACGCAAGCAATGCTGCGTTGTGGCGCGTGGATGCCGATCATTCGATCACTCGCGTTCTCGACGGCATGATGGTCAGCAATGGCCTTGCCTTCAGCCCCGACGGCCGCACGATGTATCACGCCGATACTCCCACGCGTACCGTGCGAGCGTTTGCCTATGACACCGCCACCGGCACGCCGTCGGCACCACGCACCTTCGCACAATTCACAGGGGAAGGTGACCGCCCCGATGGCGGCGTCGTCGACAGCGCCGGCAATTACTGGACCGCCTTCTACCGTGGCGGCAAGGTGTTGCAGGTCTCGCCTGCTGGCGTGACGCTGGCCGCGTTCGAAACGCCTGCGTTGTGCCCGACGATGTGCGCCTTTGGCGGCCCGGATCTGCGCACGCTGTATGTGACCAGCGCGCGTCAACACCGCGAGGCCGAGGAACTCGCAAGGTTGCCGTATTCCGGCGGGATATTCTCGATGCGCGTCGACACGCCCGGATTGCCCGAGGCCCAATTCGCAGGTTGAGTTGCACAAGCAAAGGAACTTTGCATGATCCAGCAAATTCGCTACGGCATCATCGGCTGTGGTGCCATGGGCCGGGAGCACATCGAGAACATCAGGGCGCTGACCGGCACCAACATCACCGCTATCGCCGACCCGCACCCGCCCAGCCGTGAATCGGCCCAGGCGTTGCTCGAGACGCCCGCGCATGCGTTCGAGCATCACCGCGACCTTCTGGCCAGCGGACTGTGCGATGCCGTCGTGATCGCCACGCCCAACTTCACGCACATCGCCATCCTGCGCGATGCGTTGGCTACTGACCTGCACATCCTCGTCGAGAAGCCGCTGTGCACGACGATCGAAGATGGCATCGAAATCATGCAGCGGGCGCAGGGCCGTCGCGGACTGGCGTGGGTCGGCCAAGAGTACCGCTACATGCCGCCCGTGGCCGAGTTGGTGCGCATGACGCATGCCGGTGACGTGGGCCGCGTACACCAGGTGGGCATCCGCGAACACCGCCAGCCGTTCTATCCCAAGGTCGACAACTGGAACCGCTTCTCCGCCAACACCGGTGGCACGCTGGTCGAGAAGTGCTGCCACTACTTCAACATGATGGACCTGATCCTGCGCGAGAAGCCCATCCGCGTATTCGCCTCGGGAGCGCAACGCGTCAATCATCTCGATGAACGTTACGACGGTCGCACGCCCGACATTCTCGACAGCGCGTATGTGATTGTCGAATACGCCAGTGGTGCGCGCGCGATGCTCGACCTATGCATGTTTGCCGAGAACTCCATCGACAAGGAACACATCGTCGTCGTGGGTGACCAAGGCAAGATCGAGACGATGCTGCCTTCCCTCACGCTGCGCTATGGTCGGCGCGACGACTGCAAGCGCGAGGCCTGGGGCGATGGCGAAAAGAGCGGCGACGGCGTAATGGTGCGCCGGGTATGGGATGCGTCCATCAAGTATTCCGGTCAGCACTTCGGCGCTTCGTTCGTCGAGCACCGGCACTTCGCCACCGCCATCCGCAATGGCCAGCCAGCCGAGGTGACGCTGGAAGAAGGTCTGCGCTGTGTGGCCACCGGACTCGCCGCCCATCGCAGCATCGACACCGGCCGCATGGTGGCGCTGGCGGAAGTGTTGCCCACGGGCTGGTAGTTAGTATCGTCGCGCTACACTGCGGATTGTCGGCGGCACATGGACGTTGCGTATTGAAGCCGGCCGACGCACGCTGACAACGATCGACTCTACCGGGGCACGCAATGCTATCGACGAACACTCGCGCGACGGCCCTCGTCGTCAGTTTGACAAGACTTGACCTTTTGCCAATCCATCATGCTGCTTGATTCCTCTGCATACCTGCGCCTCGATATCGAAGGCAGCCTCGGCACCAGCACCACCGGGGCGTCGTTTGCCACATCCACCGGCGACATTTTCGAAGTGTCCGGCTGGGGCACCGATGGGTTTCGACTGCGCGTCGGCCCCAATACGCGACCCGACTATGGCCTGATCCTGAGCCGGGCCCGTCCGTGCAAGGTTGCCCAGCCCGAGCCTGGCCGCTGGATGTTCACCAATGGCGACGCCGCGCTTGAAATTGCCGCCGCGCCGCTGCGCTTTCGCCTGTTCTGGAAAAATGCGCCGATCCTGACGTCGATCACCGACCAGCACTTTCGTGGCTGGACGCGGCTCCCGGCATTTGGCCGCGCGCAGAAGGGCGGCCTGTGGACCGCGGCGTTGGCGCTGCAATCGGGCGAACCGGTCTACGGCCTCGGCGAAAAATTCGGCCCACTCAACAAGCGGGGTCAACTCATTCATTCACAGGTTGAGGACGCGCTTGGCGTCAACACCGGCCTGTCGTACAAGAACACGCCGTTTGCATGGGGCCCCGGCGTGGGGGATGGCGCCTGGGGCATCTTCGTGCATACGCCAAGCATGGTCACGCACGGCGTCGGCCATCCGGACTGGTCGCATCGAAGCTACGCTGTCATCGTCGACGACGAGGCACTCGATCTGTTTCTCTTTGCCGGCGACACGCCTGCGGCCATTCTGGACGCGTATACGACGCTGACCGGGCGCTCGCCCGAGGTGCCGCGATGGAGTCTCGGGCTGTGGGTTTCGCGCGCCTATTACAAAACACCAGACGAGGCGGTGGCGGTAGCGCAGCGACTGCGCGAACACAAGATCCCGTGCGATGTGCTCACGCTCGATGGGCGCGCCGCGTGGAAAGTCGAAACGCGCTTCAATTTTGAGTGGGACCCAGACCGTTTTGACAATCCGCGCGCCACCCTCGCGGCCATTCACGCGCAAAACCTCAAGGTCTGCGTCTGGGAATATCCGTATGTATCCGTGCATTCGCCGCTGTTCGTCCAGCTGGCCCAACGCGGCTTCCTGCTCAAAACCGCGGACGGGGACCCGTATGTGTTCACCTGGGATACGACACCCGGCACCAGCCCTTTCGGCGATGTGCTGACCGCGCTGCCCGAAAGCGGAATCCTCGATTTCACGCATCCGGAAGCCTATGCATGGTGGCGCGACGCGCACCGCGCGCTGTTCGAGGATGGTGTCGACGTCATCAAGAGCGATTTCGGCGAGCATGTGCCCGACGATGCAGTCGCGTACAACGGCGATTGGGGCCGTCGTCTGCACAACGTCTATCCGCTGCTCTACAACAAGTGCATTTTCGAGGCGACGAAAAAATTCGCGTCGACGGATGCTTCGCCGCCGATGGTATGGAGTCGCGCCGGGTGGACGGGCAGTCAACGCTATCCGATGGGCTGGGGCGGCGACCCGCAAAGCGATTGGGAAGGCCTGGCCGGTTCGATCCGTGGCGGCTTATCGTGGGGCATGACCGGCAATCCGTTTCACAGTTCGGACATCGGCGGCTTTTACGGCGCAGAACAGCCGACGCCCGAACTCTATGTGCGCTGGCTGCAGGCCACCGTGTTCAGCTCCCATATCCGTCTCCACGGCATCGGTGAACGCGAGCCCTGGGCTTTCGGCCCCGAGATCGAAGCCGTCTGCCGCAAATGGCTCGCGTTTCGTTACCGCCTGATTCCCTATCTCGAAAGTGTGATCAAGGTAGCCACGCGCAGCGGACTACCGGTGATGCGCGCGATGCCGCTCGCGTTTCCTGGCATTGCGCTCGTGCGCGACTTCGAGACGCAATTCATGTGCGGCGATGCGCTGCTCGTCGCGCCGATCGTGCGCGAGGGCGGCGACGTCGACGTCGCGCTGCCACCGGGCCATTGGTACGATCTCAACACACGGCAACGCTTTGCCGGCCGCCAGGTGTTGCGCTACCGCGCCAAGCTCGATCAGTTCCCGGTCTTTGCGCGCGAAGGCTATGCGCTGCCACTGGGCCGCGCCGTGCAGCACACCGGCGAAATCGACGTCTTGCATCCGATCGAGTTGTTGTGGATCTTCGGCAAGCCGATGGCCGAACTCGCGGGCTTCGCGCAACTGCGCATCGAGGCTACAGGCGGCGACGGGTTTGCCGTACGGGTGGCGCCGGGTGTGAAAACCGAATGGTGGGGCGACGCGGCGGGGCTCACCGTCACGCCGCTATAGCATCCGCGCGATGTCCGCACTGCCCACACTCGCGATCACTGCGGGCGAACCCGCGGGGATCGGACCTGAGCTGATCGGCATGCTGGCGCAGCGCCACGCCACGCAGCCATTCGCCGCGCGCCTTGTGGTGCTGGGCGACCACGCACTACTCGCCGCGCGCGCCGCGCGCATCGGCCTGGCGCCGCACTACATTGCCTTCGAGCCCGCCTCCCTGGCCCCACGCGGCGGGGTCGTCGAAGTATGGAATCACCCGGTGACGGTGTCGGTACAGCCAGGCCGTCTCGACCCCGCCAACGCGCAGCATGTGCTGACACTGCTCGAGCATGGCTGCGATGCATGTGCCACCAATGCCTTCGATGCGCTGGTCACTGCACCCGTGCAAAAGAGTGTGATGATGGACGCCGGCATCGCCTTCACCGGCCACACCGAATTTTTGGCGGCACGCACGCATACGCCACGCGTCGTGATGTTGCTGGTGGGCGGACAAGACAGCGCGCCCTTGCGTGTGGCGCTGGCCACCACGCATCTGGCGTTAAAAGATGTCCCTGCCGCCATTACTCGCGAGGTCGTACGTGAAACACTGGTGATCACGGCACGCGAACTGCGTACCAAATTCGGCATCGCCCACCCCCGCATTGCGGTGTGCGGATTGAATCCTCATGCTGGCGAGGGCGGACATCTCGGTCGTGAAGAAATCGACATCATCGGGCCGGCGATCGAGGACGCGCGCGCAAGCGAGAGCGCGGAGTTCACCGGGCCGCTGCCTGCCGACACGCTGTTCGTGCCCGAGCACGTGCAGTTGTTCGATGCCGTGGTTGCGATGTATCACGATCAAGGTCTGCCGGTGCTGAAGGCCGGCAGCTTCGGGCAGGGCATCAACGCGACGCTGGGCTTGCCGTTTCCGCGCACGTCTGTTGACCATGGCACCGCACTCGATCTGGCCCGCGATGCCGCCCTTGCGCGCACCGCGGATCCGGGCAGCCTCTTTGCATCGGTGGCACTCGCGATCACGCTTGCGCACCCGCCGCGATTTGGGTAGTCGAGGCTACAGCCTCAGTTATCTCTGCGCGAGGCTGAAGCCTCGCCTACGGTCCCGCCTACCGCCCCGCCTACTGCCTTGCCCACCGCCTCCCTAATCTCAACCGCCCCCACCACATCCCCGTGCAAGGTCATCAGGCTCGCAAACGATTCGGCCAGAATTTTCTGGCGGACACGCATTACGTGCGTCGCATCGTCGACGCGGTCGACGCGAGGCCTGGCGACAACGTGGTCGAGATCGGCCCCGGTCTCGCGGCGCTCACCGGCGGCCTCATCGAACGCGCGGGGCACATCAACGCCATCGAAATCGATCGCGATCTCGCGACTCGTTTGCGCACGACGTACAGCCTTGCACAACTTACATTGCACGAAGCCGATGCGCTGACGTTTGACTACGCCACGCTGGGTCCCCGCTTGCGCGTCGTCGGCAACCTGCCCTACAACATCAGCTCGCCGCTGCTGTTTCTGCTGGCGGCACACGACGCGCAATTGCGCGATCTGCACGTCATGTTGCAAAAGGAAGTGGTGGCGCGGATGACCGCCGCGCCGGGCACCGCGGATTACGGCCGCCTGACGATCATGCTGCAGGTGCGCTTTCGCATCGAGCGGCTGTTCCTCGTACCGCCCGGCGCCTTTCGACCGTCGCCCAAGGTCGAGTCGGCGCTCGCGCGCCTCATTCCGCTGCATGACGCCAAGCCGGTGATCGCCGACGAATCACTCTTCGCTCGCGTGGTGGGCGCGGCGTTCATGCAGCGCCGCAAGACATTGCGCAACGCGGTCTCGTCGCTATGCGATTCGGCCATGATCGAAAGTGTGGGCATCGATCCCGGTGCGCGAGGTGAAACGCTGGCCGTGGCCGATTTCGTGCGCCTGACCGACGCCATCGCGCGGCACTGACCACACGCGCCGCGCGTTGCGCCGTCAGGACCAGTCGTGATCTGGTCGCAGCACCGGGGCATCGACGCGCACGACCTTGGCCCGCGTGGTCTGCCCACGCACCAGCGTCACCTGCCGCAGTGGCACGCCAAACGCGTCCGCGAGAAAATGCAGCAGCGCATCGTTGGCCTTGCCATCCACCGGCGGCGCTGCGAGCTTCAACTTCAATGCATCGCCGTGAATGCCGACCACCTGCGTGCGTGCAGCGCCCGGCTGGACGTGCAGCGTCAACACCAGTGCGGTGCCGTCGTCGCGCCGCCAGGGCGCGGGTACGTTCAAATGAAAAGGCTGGTCAGTGTGGCCTGGAGCCACGGCACGGTCATCAACAGCAATTGCGCCACGACGATGACGACCAGCGGCGACAGGTCAAGCACGCCGCCGATCGGCGGCAGCACCCTGCGGATCGGGCGCAGAAACGGAAACGTCAAGGCATTGAGCAGTCCGGACAATGGACCATCCGGCGCCGCCCACGACAGGATGGCCTGAATGATCACCACCACGATCAGCAACCACAGGCACGCCTTCAGCAACGCGATCAGCGTGGCGACCAGCACGAACACGATGCCGATACCCGCCACGTTGATGCCGCCGAACACCAGCAGGATCGACAGGATCCACAAAAATTGGAACACGAAGGTGGCCAGCAGCGACGCCCAATCGATGCCCTGCCATCCCTTCAACACGCGACGCAGCGGCTTCACGATCCAGTCGGTGAGGGCAACCACGGCCTGTCCGATCGGATTGCGAAACGGCGCGCGCAGCAGTTGCATCAAAAAGCGCAGCAGCAGCGCATACGTGAAGAGCCCGAACACCACGTCGAGCAGATATTGGATTGCTTGTTGTGCCATGGTTGCTTACGCGCCTTCGCCCATTTCGCGGGCGCGTTCTGCCGCCGCTTTGGCCGCCGCGATCACCAGCGTCTTGACGTGACCGCTTTCCAACGTGGCCAACGCACGTTCGGTGGTACCGCCTTTGGACGTGACCTGCGCGCGCAGAATCCCCGGCTCAAGATCGGAGGCTTGCGCCAGCTTGATGGCGCCGGCAAACGTGCCGTACGACAACGTGCGCGCGTCCGCCGCGGAAAAGCCGAGTTCGCGTGCCGCCTGTTCCAACGCTTCCAGAAAATAGAAGACGTACGCAGGTCCGCTGCCGGAAATGCCGGTGACCGCGTCAAGCATCGCCTCCGCATCGACCGCGACGACCGCGCCGGCCGCCTCCAGCACGCGTCGCGCCAACTCGCGTGACGCCGCCGACACCTCCGGCGGCGCAAAAATGCCACTGACGCCAGCCCCTACCAACGCCGGTGTATTGGGCATCGCGCGGACGATGCGCGAATAACCACCGAGCCATTGCGTGAGGTCGGTGATGCGCGTGCCGGCGGCGATGCTCATCACCACCGGCACGTCGACCACAAACGGCGCGAGCGCCATGGCTGCGTCACGCATCTGCTGCGGCTTGACCGCCAGCACGACCAGTTCCGCGCCATCGATGGCACCTCTGGTGACGTCGGCAAATATGCCGATGCCGGGAAAACGCGCCGCCAACCGGTCGTGCTGCTCGGCCATCGGCTCGACGACGCGGAAGCCGCGCGCGTCGACGCCATCGTTGACGAGCCCGCCGATCAGTGCGCTCGCCATGTTGCCGCCGCCGATGAATGCCAGGTTCATGTGATTGCCCGTTGTTGGTCAAAAGTGAAGTTGTTCATGGGACATGTCGTCCGCCAAATATCGCCGTACCGATGCGTACCTGCGTCGCGCCTTCGGCAATGGCGATCTCGAGATCGGCCGACATGCCCATCGACA
>JBDTTY010000005.1:0-17432 GCA_040007975.1 Betaproteobacteria bacterium
TGTTTACAGAAACAGGTCGGGCAGCAGTTTCATCCCGGGCTGCGTGGCGTACTGCTCGAAATCGATCACGCCGGCGGCACGCAGTACGTCGTCGTCGATCAGAAATTGACCTGTGGTCGTGCGCGCGTCGCGTATCAGCACCGCATGCGCCGCATCGGCCATGATCTCCGGTTTGCGCGTGTGCGCGATGTGTTCGCGAGCCCCAGGGACCAATGCGAGCGCGGCGGTGGCGATCACGGTGCGGGGCCACAAGGCGTTGACCGCGATGCCGTCGGCGCGATATTCCTCCGCCATGCCTAGTACGCACATACTCATTCCGTATTTGGCCATGGTGTAGGCCACGTGCGGCGCAAACCATTTCGGATCGAGGAGGAGTGGCGGCGACAGTGTCAGGATGTGTGGATTGCGGCCGGCGGCGGCCGACACCTGCAAATGTGGAAGACACGCCTGCGAACACAAAAACGTCCCGCGCACGTTGACGTCGAACATCAGATCGAAGCGTTTCATCGGCGTGGCCAGGGTTCCGGTCAGGCTGATCGCGCTTGCATTGTTGATCAGGATGTCGATGCCGCCGAAATGATCGACCGCGGCCTTCACGGCAGCGGCGACTGCGACTTCGTCGCGAATATCGCATTCGAGAGGCAGCGCCTGGCCGCCCGCGGCGACGATGTCCGCCGCGGCCGTGTGGATCGTGCCCGGCAGTTTGGGATTGGGCGTGGCCGTTTTGGCGGCGATCACGATATTGGCGCCATCGCGTGCGGCACGAACGGCGATGGCGAGGCCGATGCCGCGCGACCCCCCGGAGATGAAAATGGTTTTGCCGTGGAGGTTGGACATGGCCGGACTATATCTCGGCACCAAAGCGTGCGGGGCGCTTCTCGAGAAACGCGGTGATGCCTTCGACAAAGTCCGGCGTGGCTGCGCAGGCACCAAAGCTTGCGGCCTCCGCCTCCAGTTGGCCCGACAGCGAGCGCGAGAGCGACTCGCGCACCAGGCGCTTGGCATTGCGCATTGCCAATACCGGCGCATCCACCAAGGACCGGACGATGCGTTCCACTTCTGCGTCGAGTTCCGCGGCTGGCACCACACGATTGACGAGACCAAAGTTCAACGCGCTTGCGGCGTCGAAACGCTCACCCAGCAACAATATTTCCATCGCGCGGCGGGTACCGACCAATCGCGGCAATGCCCACGAGCCCCCGCCATCGGGCGTGAGCGCAATGTTGCGATAGGCGGACGCGAAATAGGTATCGTCGCTGGCGACGACCAGATCGCATGCATTCATCAGCGACAAGCCGAAGCCGGCAACGGCCCCGTGTACGCGGCACACGACCGGATGCGGCATTCGGTGCAGATGTTCGATGGAGGCATGCAGCCGGCCAATGATGGCGCGAAAGGCGGCATCGCGCTCGGGCCCGGACTTGGTCAATTCACCGGCGAATGTGCGCAGGTCGCCGCCGGCCATGAAATGCTTGCCGGTGGCGCGGATCACCACGACCCGCAACGCGTCATCCGCGGCGACGTCAGCCGTCGCGGCGATCAACGCGTCCATCATCGAGAAGTCGAGCGTATTGAGCGCGTCGGGACGGTTCAGCGTGATGGTGGCGACAGCACCATTACGTTCGAGCAACACTGGAGAGTGCATGGTGGCGACCGTGACATTCAAATAAAAAGTCTAGCATGCGGCCTTGCCGCGAGCGGGAGAATTCCGCGTCGTGGCACGCGGACTGATATGGGGCTTCGCCGGCGCGCGCATGACGCCGCCGCAGCCAAATTGAGCCAGCGCCGTGGTCACCGTCGCGAAGTGAATGTCGACGATATCCTCGATCCTATCGGCGTAGCCTCCCGCCATGACGACAGCTACCGGAATGCCACGCGTACGCAGCGCGTTCAGCACATAGGCATCGCGCTGCTGCAATCCGGTCTTGGTCAACGCGAGCTTGCCCAGCCGATCGCCGACATATGGATCGGCACCGGCCAGATAGATTGCCAGCGCCGGGCGCGTGCGCTCGAACACGCGCGACAACATGATGTCGAGCGTTGCCAGATAAATCTTATCGCCGGCACCATCGTCCAGATCGACATCGAGATCCGATTGCGCCTTGCGAAACGGGAAGTTGCCGCGCCCATGCATCGACAGCGTGAATACCGTTGGATCATCCGCAAAGATGGCGGCGGTGCCGTCGCCCTGGTGGACGTCGAGGTCGACGATCAGCACGTGGTCAACGAGACGCTCCGCCTGCAACACGCGCGCGGCGACTGCCGCGTCGTTGAACACGCAAAATCCTTCGCCGAACGAGGCGTGCGCGTGATGCGTGCCACCCGCGAGGTTGATGCTGCATCCGTCCGCCAACGCGCCGCGGCAGGCGGCGATGGTGGCGCCCGTCGAACGCCGCGAACGCTCGACCATCGCAAGGGACCATGGGAAGCCGATGCGGCGGATAGCCGCTGCGTCGAGCGTGCCGGTGCACACCGCCGCCACGTAGGCAGGGTCGTGTGCTGATTCGAGTTCAATCCGCGTTGCCGCCGCGGGCTCGCGCAGCAACGGTGCAGCAACCGCCGCGACCCGTTCGCGCAACGCCGAATATTTGCGCATCGGAAAGCGATGGCCCGTCGGCAACGGCAACACGTAGTGATCGGTGTAGTAGATATTCATGCTTGCCCCGGCGTCGGCGCGCGAAACGGCGAGGATTCCGCCAGTTCCTCCAGCGAATGTTCGACATCGACGCGTTCACGCATGCAAAAGTCGGCAATCGCCGCGGCGAAGTCGGGATCGGCGACCGTGTGCAACGAATGCGTGGCCACCGGCAGCAGACCGCGCGACAGCTTGTGCAGTCCCTGCGCGCCGCCCTCGAAACGCTGGATGCCCTGCTCGATGCAGAATTCGATCGCCTGGTAGTAGCAAGCCTCGAAATGCAACCCCGGCACGTATTCGGTGGTGCCCCAGTATCGGCCCCATAGCGTGGCGTGATCGTGGATGTCCAATGCGACGCACAAGCGCCGCCCCTCGCGGGATCCGATCACGAGCAGGATGTTCGCGGGCATCGATGCGCCGATCTGCGCGAAGAAAGCGGGCGTCAGATATGGGGTCGATTGATGGGCGCGGTACGTGCCTTCGTAACACTGATAGAAAAATGCCCAGTCGGCGGCAGAGATGGCAGCGCCGCGCTTTCTTTCGAACGTGACTCCCGCCTCCGCGAGTCGGCGCCGTTCCTGTTTCACCTTCTTGCGCTTGTCGTGCGCGAACGCGGCCAAAAAATCCGTGAAATCGCGATAGCCGGGATTGCTCCAGTGAAATTGCACACCTTCGCGCGTGAGCATTCCAAGTCGCTGGCCGGTAGCCACTTCGTCCGCCGGCGGAAAGAGGACATGCAACGACGAGTAGGCGCCGTCATCCACCAGCGCGACGGCGCGCGAATACAGCGCCTCGCGTATAGCGGCATCGGGCGCCAACGCGCGCGGTCCTGGCACCGGCGTGAAGGGCACCGCTGACAGCAGCTTGGGATAGTAGCGGCGCCCGTGACGGCGGTAGGCCTCGGCCCAGCCCCAATCGAACACGTACTCACCATAGCTGTGCGTCTTGGCATAGAGCGGCATTGCGCCAACCAGAGTCGATCCGCGCCAAGCCGTGAGATAGCGTTCGGTCCAACCGGTTCTGGGTGACGCGCAGCCGGTCGCATGCAGCGCGTCGAGAAACGCATGCGTGAGAAATGGCTGGCCATCGGAAAGGGCGTTCCACGCATCGGGTGCGATGGCGCGCAACGGTTCGTCGTCGCGCACGGTGAGGGTGGGTACCGTCGCGGGAGCGACTGGGGTGGGCGACGAAGGCATGGCAGAGCGGTTGATTCTCGCGTGAATGCGCGGCGTACTCAAGTCGAAACATCAAGTGTCAATCCGTAGCGGCAGAGGCGACCGGGTCCGATGCTAGAATCGGCGCCATGAAATTGGCAATCGCGCAACTCAATCAGACGGTTGGCGATCTGCCGGCCAACGCCCGCAGCATGCTCGACGCGGCGGCGCAGGCAGCGCGCACGGGCGCCCATCTCGTGATCACACCCGAACTGTCATTGTGCGGCTATCCGCCTGAAGATCTGGTGCTCCGTCCGGCATTTCTCGACGCCTGTGCGCGCGAACTTGGTGCGATGGCCAGCGCCGTTCGCAACACGACGCTGTTGGTCGGCTTTCCGGAGCGTGCCGACGGCAAGCGTTACAACGCGATGGCCGTAATGCGCGATGGTCGTATTGCCCATGTGTACCGCAAGCAGTGCCTGCCCAATTACACGGTATTTGACGAGGATCGCTACTTCACGCCGGGTGATGCTCCGTGCGTGTTCGATGTCGACGGCGTGGCGTGCGGACTGATCATCTGCGAGGACGTCTGGTTTGCCGGGCCGGCCGCCGCCGCACGCAAGGCTGGTGCGCAGCTGCTGCTGGTGCCCAATGGCTCGCCGTACCACACGCGGCAGCAGGCGCTGCGGTTCGAGCAAGTCAGCGCCCGTGCCCGCGAGTCCGCCATGCCCGTAGTCTATGTCAATCGCGTCGGTGGGCAGGACGAACTCGTGTTCGACGGCGCGTCGTTTGTCGTCGACGCGTCGGGTACGTTGACGCAGCAGTTGCCGGCATGGCACGACACGATCGGGATCGTCGAATTCGACGATGCGGTGCCGCGACCCGTGCGCAGCGCGCTCGATCCGGCACTGGAGCCGCATGTCTACGCCGCGCTGGTGATGGGCGTGCGCGACTACGTGGGTAAAAATCGCTTTCCCGGTGTATTGCTGGGACTGTCGGGCGGTGTCGATTCGGCCCTCACGCTCGCCGTGGCGGTCGACGCGCTTGGCCGTGATCGCGTCCGTGCGTTGATGCTTCCGTCGCCGTACAACGCCCAGATCAGTCTCGACGACGCACGCGAAATGGCCGGGATCGTCGGTGTACGTTATGACGAAATCTCGATTGCGCCCGTATTCGATGCCTTCCTGTCCTCGTTGGCCGATGAATTTCGAGGCCTGCCGGTCGATGCCACCGAGGAGAATATCCAGGCGCGCATTCGTGGTTCGCTGTTGATGGCGTTGTCCAACAAGTCGGGTTCGATCGTGTTGACCACGGGCAACAAGTCGGAGATGGCGGTGGGCTATGCCACGTTGTATGGCGACATGGCTGGTGGATTCGCGGTGCTGAAGGACATTCCGAAGACGCTGGTGTGGCGGCTTTGCCACTATCGCAACAGCTTGGGACGCGTGATCCCCGAGCGCATCATCACGCGCCCGCCGTCCGCCGAGTTGCGGCCCGACCAGACGGATCAGGACTCGCTGCCCCCGTACGAAATCCTCGATGCGATACTCGAAGCGTACGTCGAGCGCGATATGAGTCCAGTGGAAATCGTCGCCTCCGGGCTGCCCGCCGAGGCGGTTGCCCGGGTTGTCCGGCTGATCAAGATCAGCGAGTACAAGCGGCGGCAATCGGCCGTCGGCATTCGCATCACGGCGCGCGGCTTCGGCAAGGACTGGCGATACCCGATCACCTCCGCATGGAACGAATGGACCACGGTGGCACCGGTAAACGGGACTTAGTTGCGGTGGCGGCCGTCGTGTAAGCTCGTGCAATACCACTGGCTCGAGTGCCCAACAGGGAGCGGCAGCGATGAAAAAAATCGAAGCGATCGTCAAACCGTTCAAGCTGGACGAAGTGCGTGAAGCACTGTCCGAACTTGGCGTGACGGGACTCACCGTCACCGAAGTCAAAGGCTTCGGCCGGCAGAAGGGGCACACCGAGCTGTATCGCGGTGCCGAATACGTCGTCGACTTTCTGCCCAAGGTCAAGGTCGAAGTCGTCCTGTCCGATGCGTTGGCCGAACGCGCCATCGAAGCGATCGTCAAGGCGGCGCACACCGGCAAGATCGGTGACGGCAAGATCTTTGTCACCACGATCGAGCAGGTCATCCGCATCCGCACCGGCGAATCGGGCGAAGCCGCCGTTTGATTTCCTCCCATTGGCGCCAGAACGCCAACCAACACTTAGGAGCGCTGCGATGTCAATGTTGAAAGATTTCCGCGAATTCGCCGTCAAGGGCAATGTGATCGATCTCGCGGTCGCCGTCATCATCGGCGGTGCTTTTGGCAAGATCGTCGATTCAATGGTGAAGGACATCATCATGCCGATTGTTGGCAAATTCTTTGGTGGCCTCGATTTCGCCAACAATTACATTCTTTTGGGCACGCCGCCGGCGAGTTACAACGGCCCGATGACGTACGAGGCGCTAACCAAGGCGGGCGTGCCGATGCTCGCCTATGGCAATTTCATCACGATCGTCATCAATTTCATGATTCTCGCCTTCGTGATCTTCGTGATGGTCAAGCAGTTCAACAAGGCCAAGGCGGCGCTCGATGCTGCGCCGAAGCCCGCGGCACCGGCTCCTACGCCGGAAGATGTGTTGTTGCTGCGCGAAATTCGCGACGAACTTAAAAAGCGCTGAACTCAAACTCGGACCCGCACCCGGGTGCAGGCGCGCCCGGGCGTCGTGGCCAGGAACCCACCCGCATTTGACCGCCCGCGCCGGGTTTGCCAGAATCAGGGCAATGCGGCCAGCGCACCGACGTTAAAAGAGGTGCCGGCACGTCAAGCGCCGCGCATCGCGCGCCCGCCCAACCGGAGAACCCCCATGAAATTTTCTGCACCCCTGGCCGCCCACCGCGCGGCACTTGCAGTTGCGTTTGCCGCTTTCGCAATGGCATGGCCTGCCTATGCGGACGTGACGATAGGCGTCACGATATCCACCACTGGTCCCGCCGCTTCGCTCGGCATTCCGCAGAAAAACACGATCGATCTGCTGCCGACGTCGATCGCCGGTGAGAAGATCAAATGGGTGGTGTTGGACGATGCGTCGGACACGACCAAGGCGGTCACCAACACGCGCAAGCTGATCAGCGAAGACAAGGTCGACGTGATCATCGGGTCGTCAACCACGCCCAACTCGCTCGCGATGCGTGAAGTTGCGGTCGACACCGGCACGCCGATGATCTCACTGGCTGCGTCGGCCGCGATCATCAATCCGCTGGACCCCAAGACCAAGTGGATTTTCAAGGCGCCGCAAAACGACGCGTTGATGGCAGACGCCATTGCCGTCAATATGAAAGCCGCGGGCATCAAGACGTTGGCGTACATCGGATTTGCCGATGCGTACGGTGATGGCTGGCTGGGCGAGATTCGCCGGTCGGCGCAAACCGCCGGCATCAAGATCGTCGCGGAGGAGAAATACAACCGCAACGATCCGTCGGTGACGGGCCAGGTGCTGAAGTTGATTTCCGCCAATCCCGATGCGGTGCTGATTGGTGCGGCGGGCACACCGGGCGCCACGCCGCAGAAGGAACTGATCGCGCGCAACTACAAGGGCAAGATCTACCAGACGCATGGCGTGGGCAATCCGGACTTCCTGCGCGTAGTGGGCAAGGATGGCAACGGCACACTGCTGCCGGTAGGACCGATGCTGGTGTACGAGCAACTGCCCGATTCCAATGTGATCAAGAAAGCTGCGGCCGAATACGTGACGAAGTACGAAGCAAAGTTTGGCGAACGGACAACGTTTGGTGGTCATCTGTGGGATGCGTATCAGTTGCTGGCGCAAGCGATTCCCGTTGCACTGAAAACGGCCAAGCCGGGTTCCCCTGCGTTTCGCACGGCACTGCGCGACGCGCTTGAGTCATCCAATGTCGTCGGCGTGCATGGCGTGTTCGTCATGAATGCTCACGACCACAACGGCTTCGACAATCGCGCCCGGGTGATCGTCAAGATCCAGGACGGCAAATGGGTGTTGCAGAAGTAACCACCGTGCCTTGTCGCGCGCGTACTGCGCCACCCGCCGCAATGCAAACGATCCGCCGCCGCCGGCTCACGCCGGCGGCGTTTTGTTGAAGTTCACCGGCCGCATCGCATGGATCTGTCGATCGCCGCACTGCTGACCCAGGATGGAATCACCAATGGCGCCATCTATGCATTGATGGCGCTGGCGCTCGTGCTCCTGTTCACCGTCACCCGCATCGTCTGGGTACCGTCGGGGGAGTTCGTGGCGTGGGGCACGCTGACGCTGGCGGGCCTGCAGCTCGGCAAGTCTTCGGGCATTGTCGGGTTGTTGCTGGGGATGGCGGTGTTGGCCGGCGTCATGGAAGCGTGGCGCACGATTCGCGCGGGGGAAACGAGGCGCCTGCCGCGGCGTCTGGGCGTGTGGACCGGCGTTCCGGTGCTGATCGCCGCCTTGCTGTGGTGGTTGGCGCCGATGCAGCCGCCGCTCGTCGTGCAGGTGGTGTTGACGCTGGCCGCGATCACCGCGATTGGCCCGCTGCTCTATCGGATTGCCTATCAGCCACTCGCGGAAGCCAGCGTGCTGGTGCTGTTGATCGTATCAGTCGCCGTACATTTCGCGATGCTGGGCTTGGGCCTGTGGTTCTTCGGCGCCGAGGGCTCGCGCACGCCGGCCTTTTCGTCGACGTCATTCACGGTGGGCGGGGTCAACATCAGCGTGCAGAGTCTGCTGGTGATTGGCACGAGCGCCGGACTGATTTTCGCGCTGGCAGCTTTTTTCGGCCGCACGCTGTACGGCAAGGCATTGCGGGCGACCGCGGTCAATCGCGCCGGCGCACGGCTCTGCGGCATCTCACCCGATTTTGCCGGCGCGTTGACCTTTGCCTTGGGTGCGTTGCTGTGTGCGTTCTGCGGCGTGCTGATTGGGCCGATCACCACGGTTTATTACGACTCCGGGTTCCTGATCAGTCTTAAAGGCTTTGTCGGTGCGATCATCGGTGGCTTGTCGAGTTATCCGATCGCCGCGGGTGGGGCGATTTTGGTCGGATTGATCGAGGCGTTTTCGTCGTTCTGGGCCAGCGCGTTCAAGGAGGTGATCGTGTTCACGCTGATCATCCCGGTGCTGCTGTGGCGCAGCCTGACGACGCACCATCACGAGGAAGACGAATGAGGCCGGCGCGATGAGAGCCAATCTGTCGCGCGCGGCGTCGATCGGGTTTGTTGCGATGCTGGTGGTCGTGGCACTCGGTGCGCCGCCGTTCTGGGTCACGCTCGGCAACTACATCGGCCTCTACAGCATCGTGGCGCTGGGGCTCGTACTGCTCACCGGTGTGGCCGGGCAAACATCGTTCGGGCAGGCAGCGTTCGTCGGACTGGGCGCCTATACGACGGCCTGGCTGACGGTCAACTATGGCACATCGCCGTGGCTCACGCTGTGCATCGGCCTCGCGTTTACCAGTGTGTTCGCATTGCTGCTGGGATTCATCACGCTGCGGATGCAAGGACATTACCTGCCATTGGCCACGATCGCCTGGGGGATCAGTCTTTTCTACATCTTTGGCAATCTCGAGATGCTGGGTGGTCACACCGGGATGACCGGCATCCCGCCACTCGATTTTTTTGGCTTCGAATTGAAGGACGAACGCCGCTATTTCTTCCTGATCTGGTCGATGGCGCTGGCCGCCCTATGGTCCACCGACAATTTGCTCGACTCGCGTCCCGGACGCGCCATTCGCGCGTTGAAAGGCGGGCTCGACATGGCCGAAGCCTTCGGTGTCGATGCGGCGCGACTGAAGATCATCGTGTTTGTGTATGCCGCATTGCTCGCATGCATTTCCGGCTGGCTTTATGCGCACTTGCAGCGCTTCGTGAATCCGACGCCGTTTGGCATCAATCAGGGCATCGAGTATCTGTTCATGGCAGTGATCGGTGGCGCAGGCAGCGTGTGGGGTGCGGTGCTGGGCGCCACGGTGATCACGCTGTTGAAACAGATCCTGCAGAACATCCTGCCGGGATTGCTCGGGCGCACGGGCAACTTCGAACTCGTCGTGTTCGGCATCATGATCGTGCTGTTGCTGCAGTTCGCGCGCGATGGCTTGTGGCCCTGGATCGGTCGCCTGTTGCCACGCGGTACGCCTGCGCCGGTGCCGGACGCGCCGCCTTTGCCGACGCGCGATCATGTCGCTACCGAGCATCCGTTGCTGGTGGTCGCCAAGGCACGCAAGCAATGTGGCGGTCTGGTCGCGGTCAACGATCTGTCGTTCGAAATCCGGCCCGGCGAAATCCTCGGCCTGATCGGGCCCAATGGCGCCGGCAAGAGCACCACGTTTGCGCTCATTTCCGGGGCGCTGCCATTGACGTCTGGCACCATCACGTTTCGTGGCGAATCGATCGGCAGTCGCGCACCGTATGAGATCGCGCGACGCGGGTTGGGCCGCACGTTCCAGCACGTAAAGCTCATCGGGTCGATGACAGTGCTCGACAATGTTGCGCTGGGGGCGTATCTGCGCGGGACCTCCGGAGTGGTCAAGGCGTCGCTGCGACTTGATCGCGCGGATGAGGCGCGAGTGCGGGCCGAGGCCGCGCGCGCGATTGCACGCGTCGGGCTGACACCGCACCTATTCGATGCGGCAGGCAGCTTGCCACTGGGCAAGCAGCGCATCGTCGAAATCGCACGGGCATTGGCGGCAGATCCGGTGCTGCTCCTGCTCGACGAACCTGCCGCCGGATTGCGCTATCTTGAAAAGCAGGAGCTCGCGGCGCTGTTGCGCGCGCTGAAGAGCGAAGGCATGACGATTTTGCTGGTCGAACACGATATGGAGTTCGTGATGGGCGTAACCGATCGGCTGGTCGTGATGGATTTCGGCGAGATGCTGGCCGAAGGATTGCCGGCGGATATCCAGCGCGATCCGCGCGTGCTTGAAGCCTATCTGGGCGGGGTGGTCTAGCGATGGATCCGCTCCTCACCGTTCGCAATCTGCGCGTGGCCTACGGCAAGGTAGAGGCCGTCCACAACGTGTCGATCACCGTTGCGGAAGGTCAGATTGTCACGGTAATCGGGCCGAACGGCGCCGGCAAGACGACGTTGCTGGCGGCGATCATGGGTATCTTCCCGGCGCAGGGCGACATCACCTATCGAGGTGCCACCATCGGCATGCTGACCGTCGAAGAGCGCGTCGAAGCGGGGCTGGTGCTGGTGCCAGAGAAGCGCGATCTTTTCGCCACGATGAAGGTCAGTGAAAATCTGGAGCTTGGTGCGTTTGCGCGCCTTCGTCGCGGCGAGCGCGATGCGATGCGCACGTTGGACGAGGTCTATCAGCGATTCCCGCGACTCGCGGAACGACGGAATCAGGAAGCCGGCACGCTGTCCGGTGGTGAGCGACAGATGCTGGCTTTGGGGCGCGCGATGATGGCCAAGCCGCGATTGCTTATGCTGGATGAGCCGTCGCTGGGATTGGCACCTTTGGTCGTGCGTGAAATTTTCAGCATCATCGCGGCGCTGAAGGCTGCGGGCGTATCCATACTTCTCGTGGAACAAAATGCCCGCGCGGCGCTGCAGGTGGCCGACTATGGCTACGTGCTGGAGACCGGCGACCTCGCGCTGGAAGGTCCCAGTGCCCAATTGGCCGTCAATCCGCAGGTGATGGCCACTTATTTGGGCCAGGGCGCCGCGACCCGGGCCGCCGTCGATTGAACTAGGCGCCTGTCGGCCCCAGAATAGAGGGTAGCGCTTAGCATTCAACGGCGTTTGATCGCCGGCCCCAAGAAAGGTATGCCTTGACCGATATTTCCGTTCCTCCCGTTGCCGCTGCCGTGTTGGCGGAAGCGGAGCACCTGCTGCTGGCTCCGGCCGGGCTCGATGCCGAGCGCCTGTCGGGCATCCTGGCCTCGATTCACACGCACGACATCGACTTCGCCGATCTTTACTTTCAGCATGCGCGATACGAAGGCTGGAGTCTCGAAGAAGGCATCGTCAAATCCGGCAGCTTCAGCATCGACCGCGGTGTCGGCGTGCGTGCCGTCACGGGCGACAAGCAGGCCTACGCATATTCGGACGACATTTCGATGGCCGCACTCGACGATGCCGCACGCGCCGTGCGCGCCATCGGCCGGCAAGGGCAATCCGCCGTGGCCGGGTTGGGTCAGCGCGCATCGGCGCGCACGCTCTACGCCACCGGCGACCCTGTCGGCAGTCTGGGTGAGGCGGACAAGGTGGCATTGCTGGGGCGCATCGAACAGATGGCGCGTTCGCGCGATCACCGCGTCGTGCAGGTGATGGCATCGCTGGCGGGTGAGCACGAAACGATCCTGATCGCCCGCAGCGATGGTCTTTTGGCGGCCGATGCGCGGCCGCTGGTGCGGGTGTCGGTCAGCGTCATCGTCGAAGCAGACGGTCGGCGCGAGCAGGGCCATTCCGGCGGGGGCGGTCGCTTCGACTATGCGTACTTCACGGATACGATATTGGCGCGCTACGTCGACGAAGCCGTCGCGCAGGCGCTGCTCAATCTCTCCGCGCGCGAAGCACCCGCCGGCACCATGACCGTCGTGCTTGGCAATGGTTGGCCCGGCATCCTGCTGCACGAAGCGATCGGACACGGCCTCGAAGGCGATTTCAACCGCAAGGGCACCAGCGCATTTTCCGGGCGTGTGGGCAAGCGTGTGGCGGCGAAAGGCGTGACGGTGGTGGATGACGGCACGATGCCCGATCGTCGCGGGTCACTCAATCTCGATGACGAGGGCAATCCCACGCAGCGTACGGTGCTGATCGAGGACGGCATCCTGCGCTGCTACCTGCAGGACCGAATGAATGCCGGACTGATGGGCGTCGCGCCGACCGGCAACGGCCGCCGCGAATCGTTTGCGAACATGCCGATGCCGAGGATGACCAACACAATCATGCTGGCCGGCACGCACGAACATGACGAGATCATCGCGTCGGTAAAAAACGGGCTTTACGCCGCCAACTTTGGTGGCGGCCAGGTCGACATCACCAGCGGCAAGTTCGTGTTCTCCGCTGCGGAAGCGTGGATGATCGAGGACGGCAAGCTCACGTATCCGGTCAAGGGCGCGACGCTGATCGGCAATGGGCCGGATGCACTTACCCGCGTGTCGATGATCGGCAACAATCTGGCGCTTGATTCCGGTGTCGGCACCTGCGGCAAGGACGGACAGAGCGTACCCGTGGGGGTGGGGCAGCCAACGTTGCGGATCGACGGGCTGACGGTCGGGGGAACCGCGTCGTAGATGAAAATTCAAGTTCTGGCGATCGGTATGGGTCTCGCGGCTGGCTCTTTTGCCGCAACGGCCCAGCAGGCCGACGCAATGCTCGCGCCATTGCTCAGCAAGGATCCGGCGCAACCCTTTGTGCTGCAGGCCGATCGGATCTGGTCCGCAGATGAAATCGCGATCCAGCCACGCGCAGTGACTGGCACCCCCAAGGACCTGCCGCGCAGCTCGCGCGAACTCAAGATCGCCTCGTTCATGCATAAGGGCGAAAGAGGCCCTGTCACGTTGGCGATTGACTATACGGCGTATTTGATCGACCCCTCCAGTGCCGGTGAAGGCACACTGAACATCGGGATCGAATGTCCTGAAACACCGAACGGCTGCAGTTATCCGATCAGCAAGAGCGTGCTTCTGTTTCAATCCGCGTTCATGGCCAGGCAGGAGGTTCCCGCTTCCACCGGCAAGCGGACCATCGTGGTCGGCCGCGAGTCGCATGCCTACACGTTGCCATCGAACGCACTGGTAGATGTTCGCGTCGCGCTGCTGGAATCCATGAATCTCGAACCACTGCAGGTGAAAGCGCGCCTGATCTACGGCGACTACGACCGGCGCGCGCTTCCGGGACAAGCCACCAGGATTGAAACGCTTTGGTATCTAATCGGTGGCGCGATCGTCTTGCTACTCACCGCATTCTGGTGGCTGCGCCGGACCTGATGGGCAGCGGGCAGTAATAGTCCCGTTCTCGCGGTGATGGCCGTCGCGCGTGTCGTGCCCTACACTGTGGTTCAGTGCAGCGGCCCGCTTGGCGCGGGCATCACCACGGCGGTCACGGGCGACGCGTGATGACACATCAAGCGCCAGCCGGAGGGCGTACGCAGAAACACGTTGGTGGCGGCAGCTGCGCCGCGCGCGGTACCGTCGGCGCTGGACACATGTTCGATCACCGATTGCATGGCGAGTCCCACGGTTTCCATCATCACGACGTGCTCCAACCGAAACGCGAGCTTGGTGTCGCCGCTGAATAATTGCTCCCAGGCGGTACGCACGGCGTCGTAGCCCACGACGCGCGCGCCCCCCGGATGCACGCAGACGATATCCTCGTCGTCCGCCCAGCACGCCATCATCGCGTCGATATCCTGCGCTTCGAACGCCTGATAAAACGCAAGTGACGCGTCCTGCGGTGACGTATAGATCGTGAGGTTGCGGGCCTTGGCCATGGTCAACGTGCCGTAAAAGGCGCTAGGGGCGCCGCACTGCCGGCGAAATGAACGCGGGCAGCGCAGAACGGGCGAGATTGTAGACGATCGGCGGCTTCAATTCGCGCATGCACTTGAAATGTCCCAGTGGACATTCACGCTTGAAGCATGGACTGCAGGCGATGTCGATCTTGGCGATCGTCGCCTGCGGCGACAACGGCGGCGTGTAGATCGGCGACGACGAACCGAACAGTGCCACCAGCGGCACCCCGACCGCCGCCGCGGCGTGCATCAGACCGGAGTCATTGCTGATGACCAGTGACGCCGCAGAAAGCATGTCGATGGCGGTGCCGAGATCCGTCCGGGCGGTAAGATCGCGCACCTTGCCGACGTTGTCGCCGAGCGAGTTCAACACCGCATCGGCGGCAATGCGATCATTGGGCGAACCGACGATCCAAACCTGCAGGCCATCCTGTAGAAACATCGCGGCAAGTTCGCCGAATTGATTGGGCGGCCAACGTTTGGCCGCACCAAATTCAGCCCCCGGACACAAAACCACCACCGGACGATCGGTCTTGAGGTGCAGCGCGCGCATCGCCGCCGCGCGATTGTTGGCGTCGGGGACGAGCACCGGGGCCGGCGGCATCGGGACCAGGCCGCCGCGGGAGACGGCGAGCGCGGCAAACCGGTCGACCAATCGCGGCATCGATTTCTTGTCCAACGGCCGTGCGTCCGTTAACAGGCCATAACGTCCCTCGCCGCGATAGCCGACACGCTTCGGAATGCGCGCAAGAAATGGCACGAGCGCCGATTTCCACGAATTGGGCAACACCAGCGCGCGCGTGTAACCTTCGCCACGAATATCCGCAGCCAATCGACGACGTCCCGCAAGGTCGAGCTTGCCATGTGCCAGCGGATTCTCAATGATGCGGCGAACGCCGCGCATCCGGGCATAGACGGGCGAACACCACGACGGCGCCAGCACATCGACGATCGGGTCTTCGTACGGTTCGCGCAGCAACGCGACCAGCGGTTCGGACAGGATGGCATCACCAACCCATGACGGTGCCACGAGCAGGATGCGTTCAGCAGGCATGGGTGAGGCGCCCGCGGTGCCCCGAAGTCCAAGTCTTGACTCGGCGCTCCGCACGGGCGGGGGAACGTCGAGTGGCGATCAACTCAGTGTCCGCCAGGACGGGGTCCGCCCGCCAACGTATAGCGGGTACCGCAATAGGGACACATCGCTTCGCCGCTGTCGGCCACGTCGAGATAAACACGCGGATGCGAGGACCACAACGGCATCGCCGGGTTGGGGCAAAACACGGGCCCGTCGGCGGTATTGACGACCACGGGTGGCCTGATTTTGGTGTCGTTCATAGATGCGTCAACCACGCCTTGTGCGCCTCGCTGCGGCCATTGACCGCATCGAAAAACATCGCCTGTAGCTTGGTGGTGATTGGGCCACGTGTGCCCGAGCCGATGACCCGGTTGTCGAGTTCGCGAATCGGCGTGACTTCGGCAGCGGTGCCGGTGAAAAATGCCTCGTCTGCACACCAGGCTTCGTCGCGCGTGATCCGTCGCTCGTGCACGGGGATGCCCAACTCGCGGGCAAACGACATGATCGTGGCGCGCGTGATGCCTTTTAAGGCGCCGGAAGAAAGATCAGGCGTGTAAATTTCGCCACCCTCGACCAAAAAAATATTTTCGCCGGAACCTTCAGATACGTAGCCCTGCGGATCGAGCAACAATGCCTCGTCATAACCGTCATGCACCGCGTCCTGATTGGCGAGGATCGAATTGAGATAGTTGGCGCAGGCCTTGGCGCCGGTCATGTGGATGTTGACGTGATGGCGCGTGAACGACGAGGTCTTCACGCGGATCCCTTTTTCCATGCCTTCGGCGCCGAGATACGAGCCCCAAGGCCAGGCCGCAATGGCCACGCGCACCGGATTGGATTTGGCAGCCACGCCCATCGCGGTGGAACCGTAAAACGCGATCGGGCGCAGATAGCAGGACTCGAGCTTGTTGTCGCGCACGCACGCCAACTGCGCAGCGTCGATCTCTTCCTTCGAAAACGGGATCTTCATGCCGAAGATGTGCGCCGAGCGAAACAGCCGATCGGTGTGGTCGCGCAGGCGAAAAATCGCCGGGCCGGTTGGGGTCTTGTAGCAGCGCACACCCTCGAACACGCCCATGCCGTAGTGCAGCGTATGCGTCAGGACGTGCGTCGTGGCATCCCGCCACGGCACCATCTTGCCGTCGTACCAGATCCATCCATCGCGGTCGGACATCGACATTTCGGGCAACTCCAAGCTACGTCAAAGGGGCGATTTTAGCCGATTTCACGGCTTCAGCCGGGGTGGCGACCAGGTCGTCGACGGGCGGGTTCGACCACGGCGCGCCAAAGACGTGCGTCCACAAGGCGATCACCGCATCGCGCCGCACCGTCTCGGGTGCGCCGTCGACGCGCGCGTGGGCGGCACCGGTCAGGCGGACAGCGTGTTGCAGCCGACGAAAACCGCGATAGGCGGCGGCCACGTCGGCGGCCAATTCGATGGAGACGAGGCCCAACTCGCCGGCCAGCACCAACAATGCGATGTTGCCGACATTGCGCGTCAGCGACGGATGGACATGCGCATGGGCCAGCACCAGAAATTGCACGCAGAACTCGATATCGACCATGCCTCCCATATCGTGTTTGACGTCGAACAGCGCGGTGGGATTGGGATGCCCCGCATGCATCTTGCGGCGCATTGTCACCACCTCGTCGGCCAACGGGGCGACGGCACGCGACTGGCACAAAATGGCATCGCGCAATACCTCGAACGCAACGCCGACGTCCGCATCGCCGGCGACGAAGCGCGCCCGCGTGATTGCCTGGTGCTCCCACGTCCACGCCTGCTCCAACTGGTATTTGCGAAACGCGCTCAGGCTGGACACCATCAATCCCGCCGCACCATCGGGGCGCAACCGCAGGTCCGTTTCATACAACGGCCCGGCGCCGGTGGTGCTGGTCAGCCACGAATTGACGCGCTGGGCGAGGCGCGTGTAGCGCGGCGCGAGTTCATCGGCCTCCGGATCGTCGGCCGCGACATCGAACAAAAACACGAGATCGAGATCGGACGCGTAGCCCAATTCCTTGCCACCCAGCTTGCCGTAGGCAACGATCGCAAATCGCGGCGGCGGCGCGGCGGCGCCGGCCAGATGCGCCCAACAGGC
>JBDTTY010000006.1:0-16180 GCA_040007975.1 Betaproteobacteria bacterium
ACGGGCCCGAGCGACAGGCCTTGCGGCGACTAAGCCCGCCCCGCGTGCCCGACGGTGCGACGCGGCGACGCTCAAATACGCAGACTTCGACCCGAGTTGTACCGCCCAGCGAAACGGAGGCGCAACGGTCAAACAATGGGAGTCTGACCCTGATTGTGAGCGAGGCTGAAGCCTCGCCTACGGCGTTGGTGGCAATTCCGTGGGTGGTAATTCCGAGGGTGGCAATTGCATTCGCCAATCGGCCAGCGCGCGCAGGCCTGGCGCGGCCCGTACGCCATACCACGATGTCCATTCGCCATCGACCAATGCCACCGACTTGCCCGTAGCGGTGGCGAGAGCCTGGCGATCGCGCTCGCGAAATGCGTACGGTTCGGTCGACAGAAGAATGCGCTCGGCGTCGCGCCATACAGCATCGCCATCGTTGACGACGGGATAACGTGACGCCGCCGCCGCGGGCACGACATCCAGACCGACCGTGGCAAGGGTTGCGCCCACGTACGTGTCGCGCGTTACCGTCATCCACGGTTCCTTCCAGATCAGGTAGAGCACGCGCTCGCGCGGCAGTGCGGCCGTCGTTGCCATTGCGTCCGCCAGAGCTGCGTTCAGGGTCTTCGTCATGTTCGCCGCTTCGTCCGCACGATCAAAAATGGCACCGAACAGCGCAAAGAGACGCTGGTTGTCGAGCGGTCCAGAGGGATGCGTCACCACGATTTGCGGCACGAAGGCCCGCGCGGCATCGACGACTTCGCGACGATTTTCATCGACGTTGACGATCAGATGTGTCGGTGCCAACACCTGCAAACGCACGAGGTCGGGGTCCTTGGTGCCACCAATCTTGGGAACCTGGCGCACCGCCGGCGACGGATGAATACAAAAGCCGGTGCGCGCCACCATCGTCGGCCCGAGACCGAGCGCAAACAGTAGTTCGGTGAGACTGGGGACGAGACACGCGATGCGCACGGGCATCACTGCGGGCACGTGGGTCACGCCGGCCCAATCGATCAGGTCCCCCGGTGCGGACATCAAGTCAATCGACGTGCCGCGGCTTGCGTTTGCGCCCCGCCATGACCGGATCAAACAGCCATCGCGGCAACACCCGCAGCAGGCGACCGATCCACGCGACCTGCCATGGCATGACATAAAATTTTTGTTGCCGCGCAATGGCACGCGCCATCAGTTGCGCTGCGCGATCCGGCTGCAGAATGAACATCATGCGATAAGGATTGCGTGCGGTGAGCGGTGTTGCAACGAAGCCCGGACAAATCGTGACAACCGCCACGCCACTGTCGTGAAATTCGATGCGCAAGCTCTCGAGATAGGTAATCAGCGCCGCTTTGGACGCCGAATATGCACCGGCACCCGGCAAGCCGCGAAATCCCGCGACACTGGCGACCCCCACCAATGTGCCGTGGCGTTCGTGGCGCATCGTGGCCGCAAAAGGTGCGAACGTATTGATCACGCCCATGACATTCGTGTCGAACACTGCCTGAAAGGCCGGCAGGTCGTCGGGGATTTCAGTGAGTGTTCCGCGCGACACGCCAGCGTTGGCGATCACGATATCGGGCGTTCCGAAGCGCGCGCAAAAGTCGGCCGCGGCCGCGGCCATCGCCGACGCGTCGCGAACATCGGCAGGATAGATCGCGACCTCTGCCGGTTGTAACGTTGCGGCCACGCGCTCGAGTTCGTGCGCGCGCCGGGCGACAAGACCTAGTGTCGCGCCGAGCCCTGCGTACTGCCGGGCCAGCGCCTCACCGATGCCGGATGTCGCACCGGTGAGGAAAACCCGCACAAGTCACACGTGGTCAGGACTTGGGACGATCGGCGCGCGCCTTGACGACCAACGCGTCGATGGCCCCGGGAATGCCGGCGTGGCCGTTGGCCATGCGCTCGGGACCGGTGACGAACTTGCCGTCAACGATGATCGTGGGCACCGATTGAATCTGGTAGACACCTGCCTGCTGCTTGGCGCGATTGACCTTGCCGACAACGGTAAACGAATTGTACAAGTCCTCGACCTTTTTGCGATCAAGGCCCTTGCTGGCGGCCCAGTCGAAAAACTCCTTGTCATTCCAAAGCTGCGCGCCCTTGCCGTGGATGGCCGTGAAGACGTCCGGCGAAAGCTTCGACTCCTCACCCATCGCCTCCAGCGTGTAATACACGCGGGCAAGACTTTCCCAGCGCGGCTGAAACATCACGGGGACGCGGCGCAATTGCACGTCTGCGGGCTTGTTCTTGAGCCAGGCCTGCAGGTTGGGTTCGAGTTCGCCACAATGCGGGCAGCCGTAGGAAAAGAACTCGATCACTTCGATGTTCTTGCCGGTCTCGACGGGTTGCGGATTTTTGATGCGGGCGTAGTTGCGGCCCTCGGTCATGTCCTGAGCCGACACGGCGGTGGCGACGGTAAGTGCCACGATGGTGGCGGCGCGAATCAGACCGCGAAACATCGCGGCGGGGTGCTGGTAGATCATTCTTGCTCCTGAAGGTGGCGCGCGGCGAACCGCCACGCTGAGTCATTAACGGGGATTGGGCAGGTTTGGCCTACCGCAAGTTCCCCGATCGGGAACGCGCCAACGGTCCCAACTGGTATTTGGTCAATATTTGATCACCGCGACGTCGAATCCGTTGCGGGTGAGGTCGTTTCGAATTCGGTTGAGTTCGTCCGTATTGTCATAGGGACCAAGCCGCACCCGAAAGCGCACCCCCTTGTCGGGAATTGTGCCGGGCTGGACATTGGCCTGCCATCCCGAAAACGCGAGCCGCGCCTTCAAGTTCTCGGCATCCGCCTCGGTGGTAAAGGAGCCCGCCTGCAGCCAAAAACGCTCGCCGGCCTTGACGGTCGTTGGCGCGGCGACCGACGCCACCTTGTCGGGGGACTTGTCAGCCGGCTTTTCGGCCACCTTGTCGATGGATTTTTCAACGGACTTGGCCGCCTTGTCCGCGGCACCACGTTCTTTGGCGGCATCCACGACGGCGCGATCCGGTGCCTTTTTCGCGTCGGGTTGCGCTTTCGATTCGTCGGTGCCGGGAAGAATCTTGTAAAAATCGAATCGTGGCTTGTCGGTGGCGGGATCGAACTTGTCGGTTCTAGCCACCTTGGCGGGATCGCGTGGTGTCTCGCGCGCATCCTTGCCCACCGACGTGACCGGAAACGGACTGCCGGCCCGCATCAGATAGTACGCAACCCCGGCCGCGAGCCCCAGGCCCAGCACCAGGCCGACGAAGACTCCCAGCAGCGTGCCCCCGGCACCGCGGTGTCGCGGCGACGGCGTGCGCGCCGCGGGCGGTGTAGAAGGGCGGGCGTTTTTCGGACGTGTCATTGCGGCAATCGTGTCGGTGGCGCCCTGCGGGTTCTACATCTGTTCCGGCGCGGAGATCTTGAGCAATCCGAGGCCATTGCGCAGGATCTGCCCGGTCGCGACCGCCAGCGCCAGTCTCGCATTGCGCACGCCAACGTCGTCAACAAGGAACCGCTCCGCATTATAGTAACTGTGGAAATCGCGGGCCAACTCCTTCAGGTAGACGGTAAGTTGATGCGGCGCATGTTCGCGCGCCGCCAGCGCCAATTCGTCCGGATAATCAGCAATTCGACGCAACAGCGCCTCTTCATAGGGACTGACCAGCGCCGAGGTGTCGACGTCGCGTACCGCCGCCACAGCCGAAGCAGGCTCCAACCCGGCCTGACGCAGCACCGAACACATGCGCGCGTATGCGTATTGGACGTAGTACACGGGGTTTTCGTCGGACTTCGAGCGCGCCAGATCGATGTCGAATACAAACTCGCTGTCGGCCTTGCGCGACACCAGGAAATACCGCGTGGCATCGCGGCCGGCGTCGTCGATCAAATCGCGCAATGTGAGATAGCTGCCGGCGCGCTTGCTGATCTTGACCTCTTCGCCACCGCGCATCACCGTGATCATCTTGTGCAGCAGATATTCGGGATAGCCTGCGGGCACGCCCATTTGCAGTGCCTGCAGTCCCGCACGAACGCGGGTAACCGTGCTGTGATGATCCGAGCCTTGGATATTGATGACTTCAGTAAAGCCGCGCTCCCACTTGGTGACGTGATACGCGACGTCCGGCACGAAATAAGTATAGGTGCCGTCGGACTTGCGCATCACGCGGTCCTTGTCGTCGCCATAGGTGGTGGTCTTCAGCCACAGCGCACCTTCGTGTTCGTAGGTCTCCCCCGACGCGACGAGTCGCGCCACCGTGGCGTCCACCCGCCCGGTTTCGTACAGCGAACTTTCGAGAAAATAATGATCGAAAGTAACGCCGAAGGCGAGGAGATCAAGGTCCTGCTCGACGCGCAATTCGGCAACTGCGAAACGGCGAATGGCATCGAGGTCGTGCACGTCCGGAACCGGCTGGGCCAGGTACCGCTGCGCCACTTCGCGAATGTATTCGCCGCGATATCCATCCTCGGGAAACGCCACCGCTTCGCCGTTGATTTCACGCGCCCGCGCCTGGACCGACAGCGCCAGATTGTTGATCTGCACGCCGGCGTCGTTGTAGTAGTACTCGCGCGTGACGCTGTGGCCCTGCGTTTCCAGAAGACTGGCGATCGCGTCGCCCAATGCCGCCTGACGGCCGTGACCGACGTGCAACGGACCGGTTGGATTGGCGGACACGAATTCCACCATCACACGCTGCCCCGACGGGTTGGCGACGCGACCGAACTGACCACCTTCGCGCAGAATTCGCGCCACGACTGCCTGCCGCGCTGCAGGGGTCAGGAAAAAATTGATGAAGCCGGCGCCGGCGATTTCGGCGCGGTCGATCAGCGTCGACGATGGCAACGCAGCAATCAATGCTTCCGCAAGCTGGCGTGGATTGCGTTGCGCGCGCTTGGCCAGTGCGAGTGCCACGTTCGACGCATAGTCGCCATGCGCCGCTTGCTTGGGCCGTTCCAACGCCACCGGCACGTCGGCGTGCGCAGGCAACACCGAGGCAACCGCGCGGGCCAGCAACTGCTGCAATTCGTCTTTGACGTCGTTCATCGATCAGGACCACCACGCAACATTGCAACGCCGGGAAAGCCTTGGATTATAGCCGTAGGCATCAGCCGAACCCGGCTGGATCGACGTCGATGGCCCAGCGCACGCGACGCTGCGCACGCGCACCCGCCAAACCGGCATGCCACTCCGTGAGAAATCGTTGCAATGGCGCGCGCCTTTCGCACTGCACCGCGATCTGTGCGCGCTCGAATCCCGCGCGCCGCGACAGTAACGCGTTGACTGGCGCGAACAATTCCACCTCCGGATGCGCTGCTTCGACCAGGGCCTTTGCCGTCCCGTGCGCATCGGCAAGAAATTGGTCGACCGTGGCGCGTTCATGCGCTTCCGCCGCCAGCAATGCCACATGCGTAAAAGGCGGCAATGCTGCGATACGACGTTCCGCCAGCAGCGTCGCTGCCAGAAGTTCGTAGTCATGCGTACGCACGGCCACATAGACGGGGTGCGTCGCGAAATCGGTTTGCACCACCACTTCGCCGGCGAGATCTGCGCGTCCGGCACGACCGGCGACCTGCATCAATAGCGCACCAAGGCGTTCGGTCGCGCGGAAGTCTGCGCTATACAGCGCATTGTCGGCGCCCAGCACACCCACCAGCGTCAGCCGTGGGAAGTCGTGGCCTTTCGCCAACATCTGCGTGCCCACCAGAATATCGAGTTGGTTGGCAGCCACCTTGTCGCGAACTTCCGCGAACGCACCACGCGCGCGCGTGCTGTCGCGGTCCACGCGCGCAATCCGCGCCGCCGGAAATGCCTCTGCCAGTGCGCGTTCGAGTCTTTGCGTGCCGTATCCCAACGGGAGCAAGTCGACATTGCCGCAGGTCGGGCACGCAGCAGGCAGCGCTTCGATGTGACCGCAATGATGACATCGTAAGGCGGGCGGTTCGCGATGCACGGTGAGGCGCGCACTGCAGCGCGTGCACTGGGCGTCCCATCCGCAGGATGCGCAGTTGAGCGACGGCGAGTATCCGCGCCGGTTGACGAAGATCAGCGACTGCTCCTGCCGGTCGAGGCGCAACGCGATCGCGGCGCGCATGTCCGCGCCGATGCCGTCCATGTCGCGCGCCGCACGGTTGTCCACGAGCCGGATGATCGGTAGCGTCGCGCGCGTATCGGCGCGTTGACGCAGATCGAGACGGCGATACCGATGCTCGCGCACATGCAGCCACGATTCGAGCGAGGGCGTCGCACTGCCAAGCACGATGGGCACGTCACGATGGTGCGCGCGCCAGACGGCGGCATCGCGGGCGTGATAGCGGATGTTCTCCTGCTGCTTGTATGAGCTGTCCTGCTCCTCATCCACGATGACGAGTTGCAGATCGGGCAACGGCGCAAAGATCGCGAGGCGCGTTCCCACCACCAGTCGTGCATGACCGCTCGCCGCGGCGACCCAATGCGCGCGACGCGCGGACGGCGTCAACGCCGAGTGCAGCAGCGCGATGGCAACGCCCGGCAGTGCCGCGCCAAGGCGCTGCGTCAATTGCGGCGTGAGGTTGATTTCGGGTACCAGCAGCAACACCTGACCACCGCGTGCGATCACGCGCTTCGCGGCAGCCATGTAGACATCGGTCTTGCCGCTGCCGGTCACACCGAACAGCAAAAATGGGACAAAGCCTACGGTGTGCGCAGCATCGATCGCGTCGATGGCCGATTGTTGTTCGGGATTGAATGCCACGGTGACGGCACCGGCATCCGATGCGTCAGCCGAGGCGTCGACACGGCGGGTTTTGCGCGGCTTGCCTTTCGTGAGCGGAGGAACGGCCAGTGCCAGCGCCTGCCCGACGGGTTCCTGATAGTAGGCCGCAACAAAGGCGGCGAGCGCCATCACGTCATCGGGCAATGGCGGCACATCCACCACGTCGGAAAGCGTTTGCAGCTTGTCTTGCGCGACGGTTGTTGTCGCCGCGATTTCGCTGACGATCCCGATCATGCGTCGCGGACCCAATGCAACACGTACCACGCTGCCGCGCTGTACCGGCGCACCTTCAGGGATCCAATAGTCGAACGCACTTGATGCGGCAACCGGAAGCGCTACACGTGCAATGGGCATAAACAGACGTTGGCGAAGCGACCGGTCATGGCCATTCCACGCAAGTTGTAGTGTTCGAAATCTTGAGGCCGGACCGAAGTTCAGGCCCCAAGTCGTTATTTTCAAAGGACCGACTTCAATCGCGGGATGGTTTGTGGATAACTATGTGCGTAAGTTGACGCTCTGGCAGAACCATTATGGCGCAGGCATCAGGCCCTCCCCGCCATCAGACCGAGGTTGCCACCGAAAAACCTTGATTCTTTAACAAGTTGCAGATTTCCAACGCGGCGTTGAGTGTGCGCGGCAGTGACGCTAGCTGATGGAGTCCAAAATGTGCATAACTGGAGGTTGAATTCGCGTCGCTGAGCATTTGTCAAGTCCCCGCAATCCCAGCATTGGCGCGGGTTAAGCGCGATTTTCCCTAGGCAGCGTCGCGCAACTCAAGCAGCGGCGCGGGTTTCCCGGGAGGTGGCATGGACAGCCTCCACCAGCGCCGCCACATTTTCCGGCGGGGTGGCCGGGACGATCCCATGACCGAGATTGAAAATGTGCCCGGGAGCCGGACCGGCCGCCCGCACGATGGCCGAAGCTTCACGAGCCACCGTGACGGGATCAGTCAGAAGCACCAACGGATCGAGATTGCCCTGCAGCGCCACACGATGGCCGACCGCGGCGCGCGCTTGCGCAATGTCCACTGTCCAGTCGAGTCCGACACCGGACGCCCCACAGGAAGCCAAGTCGTCGAGCCAGACACCACCACCCTTGGTAAACACGATCGTTGGTACGGCGCGGCCATCGGGTGACGGCTTCAGCGCCGCAAGTATCGCGCGCACCGGCGCCAACGAAAAACGGCGGTACGCCGCCGCCGTCAACATGCCGCCCCACGTATCGAAAATCATCACCGCATCGGCACCTGCGGCAATCTGCTCATTGAGGTAGGCGGTGACTGCCTGTGCGTTGACGGCGACCAACGCGTCAAGCAGGTCCGGCCGCATGTAGGCCATCTTGCGGACGAGCGCGAAATCGGGACTGCCGCTGCCCTCAATCATGTAGCTCGCGAGCGTAAATGGACTGCCCGAAAAGCCGATCAACGGCACGCGCTCATGCAATTCACGTTTGATCTGGGCGACGGCGTCAAAGACATATTGCAACTTCGCCATGTCGGGTACGGTCAGCGCGCGCACGGCGGCCTCGTCGCGAACGGTCTTCGCAAAGCGCGGACCCTCGCCTTCGGCAAACGTGAGGCCGAGGCCCATCGCATCCGGCACCGTAAGTATGTCGGAGAACAGGATGGCCGCGTCGAGCGGAAAGCGCGCTAACGGCTGCAATGTGACTTCGGTCGCAAGATCCGGATTGGTGGCGAGCCCCATGAAGCTGCCGGCCCGCGCACGCGTCTTCTTGTATTCCGGCAAATAGCGGCCGGCCTGCCGCATCAGCCAGATCGGCGTGTGCGTAGTCGGCTCGCGGCGAAGTGCGCGCAGAAAAGTATCGTTTTGCAGCATGAAGGACTTTAGTTGAGACGGGCGCCGCCGGGCACCAACGGGTGTCCGGTGAGTCGCTCGAGGATTGCCAACGGTGCGCGCTGCGGATCGTACAGTGCCTGCACAGGCAGGTGGATGGTTTGTTCGAGCATGAACTGCCCGGAAACGACCGCATGCATCACCTGATCGGAGAAACACAGCCAGGTGGTCCCCGGTGCGAAACTAACCATTTGCTGCGCACAATCGCGTTGATAGGCCAGATCAGCCTTGGCGCGGTCGTGCAGATTGAGCATCAAGTGATCGTAATGACTGCGCCGACCTTTGGTGACATGCAACGCTGCCAGCAATGCCGACGAACCCGGCAACGGGGCCTTGATCCGCGGCAGCAGAGCTCGCGCCACCGTTTCGAATGGTTCACCCACGCGCCACACGCGCGGCTCGATCGGATTGACGTTGGTGAATACCCGCAGAATCCGTGCACCGTGATTGGGCCGTGACGGAAATGCGTCCACATGCAGGCGGCTATCGTCCTTGCGCCACGACACGTCGCGCCCGACCGCCGGTTGCGGCCGGAAGCTCGTACGTGCCTGCTGCACATACGGCGCGTAGCGCGGAAACAATGTCGATACCAGTGCCCCTGCCGCGACGGCGAATCGCGTCACCATGGCCGTCAATGCGCGCAGGTCGTCGGCGCCGCCTTGCGCACCCTTCAACCGCGGCGCGCTTGACGGATCCGTTGCCGCCACTGAACCGGCCACGGGCATCTCCACACTGATGTTCTTGGCGCGACCATCCGACCACGCCGGCGTCAGAAAGCGCGTTTCGCTGGCGTCGAGTTCAAATCCGACATGAGGCAACACGAGGACACCGCCGTTCTCGATGGCCTGTACCGCGCTCGCCTGCTGTTCGGCCGTCGGATGCGGTCGAAAGCCCTGCAGGTTCAGCGTGACGATTGCCGTCATTGGTCAGCCATTGAGCCCGCGAATCAACGCGGCAATTCGCTGGTTCCCATCAAAAATTCGTCGACCGCACGCGCGGCTTGCCGACCTTCACGGATCGCCCACACTACCAGCGATTGGCCGCGTCGGGCATCACCGGCAGCAAACACCTTGTCCACCGACGTGCGATAGCTGTCGGTGTCGGCCTTCACGTTCGAGCGCGCATCATAATCGACGCCAAGCTCGGCAAGCAGCCCCTGATGCACCGGTCCGGTAAAGCCCATCGCGAACAGTACAAGATCGGCCTTCAGTTCGAATTCGCTGCCGGGAATTTCCACCATCTTGGGGGGCGCGTTACCGTCGCGGTGCCATTCGACACGCGCGGCGATCAATTTTTCAACCTTGCCGTTGCGGCCCTCGAAACGTTTGGTCGTCACGGACCAATCGCGGTCGCAACCTTCCTCGTGCGACGACGACGTGCGCAACTTGATCGGCCAGTTGGGCCACACCATTGGCTTGTTCTCCGCTTCCGGCGGTTGCGGCAGCAATTCGAACTGCACGATCGATGCCGCACCGTGCCGGTTGGACGTGCCCACACAATCAGATCCTGTGTCGCCGCCACCGATCACGACCACATGCTTGCCCGTAGCCTTGATCTGGTCGGGAACCTTGTCGCCCGCCACGACGGCGTTTTGCTGCGGCAGAAATTCCATCGCGAAATGCACGCCGTCGAGATCGCGGCCGGGTACCGAGAGATCGCGCGGTGTCTCGGCACCACCGGCCAACACCACGGCGTCAAAATCCGCCAGCAAACGCGCGCCGGGTATATCAAGACCCACATTGACGCTGGTGCGAAAGGCCACGCCCTCATGCGCCATCTGCGCCATCCGCCGATCGATCAAATTCTTTTCCATCTTGAAATCGGGGATGCCATAGCGCAACAGGCCGCCGATCCGATCCGATTTTTCGAACACGACCACATCGTGACCGGCACGGCCGAGCTGCTGGGCGCAGGCCAACCCCGCGGGACCGGAGCCGACCACGGCCACGTGCTTGCCGGTCTTGGCGGCGGGCGGTAGTGGCACGACCCAGCCTTCTTCCCAGCCCTTGTCGATGATGAAATGCTCGATCGACTTGATGCCCACCGCGTCGTTGTTGATGTTGAGGGTGCACGACGCTTCACACGGCGCAGGACAGATGCGCCCGGTGAATTCGGGAAAGTTGTTCGTCGAGTGCAGCACTTCCAGCGCGCGCCGCCATTGATGGTGATAAACGAGATCATTCCAATCGGGAATGATGTTGTGCACCGGACAGCCACTCTGGCAGAACGGGATGCCGCAATCCATGCAGCGTGCGCCCTGCTTCGCAGCGTCGTCATCTTTCAACGCCAGAATGAACTCGCGATAGTGATGCACGCGCTCGGCCGCGGGTTGCGCAGCTTCCTGGATGCGTTGCAGTTCGAGAAATCCGGTGATCTTGCCCATGGAATCGTCAGTTCGCAGAATGAAGCGCCGCCGCGGTCAAGCCGCTGCGCGAGGTTGAAAACGTCACTGCTCGACGCGCCATCAGGCAGCGGCGCGCTGTTTGGTCGTGGGTGTCAACCGTTTTGCGGTTTCGCGTTCACGCATTTCGGTGAGCGCCCGCCGATATTCGTGCGGAAATACCTTCACGAAACGAGCCTGCGTGTGCTCCCAATCGTCGAGTAGCTTCAACGCGAGCGTGCTGCCCGTAAAGCGCAAATGGCGTTCGATGATTTCGCGCAATAGAATCGCGTCGGCCTTGCCGGCATGCCGTTGGCGACCTTTGCCGGCTGCCTCGAGTTCACCTTCCGCCGCCGTTTGCGTGGCCTCCGATTGCAACGGCTCGACGGCAACCATCGATTTGTTGCAATGTTGTACAAAAGTCCCGTCAGGGTCGTAGACAAACGCCAAGCCGCCGCTCATGCCGGCGGCAAAATTGCGTCCGGTCCTGCCCAGCACGACCACCGTGCCGCCGGTCATGTATTCGCAACCGTGGTCGCCCGTTCCTTCCACCACCGCAGTGGCGCCGGAATTGCGCACGCAGAAGCGCTCGCCGGCAACGCCGCGGAAATAGCCTTCGCCTGCCGTGGCGCCATACATCACCGTGTTGCCGATGACGATGTTGTCTTCAGGCTTGGCCGGGCATGCTGGATCCGGATAGACGACGATGCGTCCACCTGACAAGCCCTTGCCCACATAGTCGTTGGACGCGCCCTGCAATTCGAACGTGATGCCGTGCGCCAGGAACGCCCCGAAACTCTGGCCGCCGACACCTTCAAAGGCGACATGAATCGTGTCTTCAGGCAGCCCTTCGTGGCCGTACTTTTGCGCAATCAAATTGGACAACATCGCGCCAACCGATCGATTGGCATTGCGTATGAGCTGCGTGATGCGCACGGGCTGACCGCGCGCGAGCGCCGGTTCGGCCGCAGCAATCAGCTGATGATCGAGCGCGCCGGCCAGGCCATGGTCCTGCACTTCCTTGTGCGAGCGCGCCACATCGGCGGCCATATTGGGCTGATAGAAAACGCGCGAAAAATCGAGCCCGCGCGCCTTCCAGTGTGCGATACCGGCGCGCATGTCGAGCAGGTCGGCGCGGCCGATCATCTCCTCAAACGTGCGAAACCCCAGTTGCGCCATCAATTCGCGGACCTCTTCGGCGATGAAGAAAAAGAAATTGACGACGTGCTCGGGTTGTCCGGTGAACTTGCGGCGCAACACGGGATCCTGCGTGGCAACACCCACCGGGCAGGTATTGAGGTGGCACTTGCGCATCATGATGCAGCCGGTAACCACCAGCGGCGCGGTGGCAAAGCCGAATTCATCGGCGCCCAACATCGCACCGATCACGACATCACGACCGGTCTTCATCTGGCCATCGACTTGTACCGCGATACGTCCGCGCAGTCGATTGATCACCAACGTCTGCTGCGTTTCGGCAAGCCCCAATTCCCACGGCGTACCCGCGTGCTTGATCGACGACACCGGTGACGCGCCAGTGCCGCCGTCATGACCCGCGATCGTCACGTGATCGGATTTGGCCTTGGCCACGCCGGCGGCCACCGTGCCGACCCCCACTTCAGACACGAGCTTTACCGAAATGGACGCTTTCGGATTGGCATTCTTGAGATCGTGAATCAACTGCGCCAAATCTTCGATCGAATAAATGTCGTGATGCGGTGGTGGGGAGATGAGGCCGACACCAGGTACCGAGAAGCGCAGCCTGGCGATGTATTCCGAAACCTTGTGCCCGGGCAATTGGCCGCCCTCGCCGGGCTTGGCGCCTTGCGCCATCTTGATCTGGATCTGGTCCGCCGACGCGAGATATTCCGCCGTGACACCGAAGCGTCCCGACGCCACCTGCTTGATCTTCGACCGCAGACTATCGCCAGTCTTCAACGGAATGTCATGCTCAATCTGGGCCTTGCCGATCACGGTGGCCAGCGTATCGCCATCGACCACGCCACTACTGCCCGTGCGCAATTCGTTGCGGTAACGCGCCTCGTCTTCGCCGCCCTCGCCGGTATTGGACTTGCCGCCGATACGGTTCATCGCCACGGCGAGCGTGGTGTGTGCCTCTGTGGAAATGGAACCCAGGCTCATCGCCCCCGTCGCAAAGCGCCGCACGATCGCTGCGGCGGGCTCGACTTCCTCGATGGGCACGGGCGTGCGCTCGGCCGCCTTGAATTCGAACAGCCCGCGAAACGTTTTCAACTCGCGGCTTTGCTCGTTGATGAGTTTGGCGTAATCACGATAGGTGGAGAAGCTGTTCGAGCGCGCCGCATGCTGCAGCTTGGCGATCGACTCGGGCGTCCACATATGCGCTTCGCCGCGTGCGCGGTATTGATATTCGCCGCCCGCATCGAGCATGTTGCGCAACAGCGGATCATTGCCGAAAGCCTGCGCATGTAAACTTGCGGACTCTTCTGCCACCTCGAAGAGTCCGATACCTTCGACGTTGCTGGCCGTGCCGGTGAAATACTTGTCGACGAACGTGCGCTGCAAGCCGACGGCTTCAAAAATCTGCGCGCCGCAATAGGATTGGTACGTGGAGATGCCCATCTTGGACATCACCTTGTAGAGCCCCTTGCAGATCGCCTTGATGAAGCGCTTGCCGGATTCCTTTGGATCGATCGCGGGAATGGTGGTCGCGATCTGCGCAAGAGATTCCAGTGCCAGGTACGGATGGATGGCTTCGGCGCCATACCCGGCAAGCAATGCAAAGTGATGCACTTCGCGCGCCGTCCCGGTTTCGACCACCAGTCCGGTCGATGTGCGCAGTCCGTTTTGCACCAGATGCTCATGTACCGCCGCCGTCGCCAGCAGCGCCGGGATCGGCAATGCATCGGCGGACACGGCGCGGTCGGACAGGATCAGGATGTTGTAACCCTGACGGATCGCATCTTCCGCATGCGCGGCCAGGCTTGCCAATGCGGCTTCCATGCCGTTGGCACCCCACGTCGCCGGATAGCAGATATCGAGTTCGATCGAACGAAATGCGCCGCCGGAAAAGAGCTCGACATGTCGCAATTTTTCCATGTTGTCCGATGTGAGAATCGGCTGCATGGCCTCGAGCCGCATCGTCGGCCTGGTAACGCCCGCCTCGTAGTCGACGGCCAAAAGATTGGGGCGTGGCCCGATGAAGGACACGAGCGACATCACGAGCTCTTCGCGGATCGGATCGATCGGCGGGTTCGTGACTTGCGCAAATAATTGCTTGAAGTAGTTGTAGAAGACCTTGGGCCGATCCGACAGCACCGTGAGTGCCGCGTCGTTGCCCATCGATCCCAGCGGTTCTTCACCATTTTCTGCCATCGGCAGCAACAGCAACTTGACGTCTTCCTGCGTGTAGCCAAACGCCTGCTGCCGATCAAGCAGCGGGACGTCGGATGCCAGCGCCGGAGCGGGCTCGGGCATTTCCTCGAGCCGCAGCCGACATTCCGACATCCACTCGCGGTAAGGCTTTTCCGTGGCCAGCGTGCGCTTTAATTCGTCATCGTCGACGATGCGCCCTTCTTCAAGATCCACCAGCAGCATCTTGCCCGGCTGCAGTCGCCACTTCTTGACGATGCTGGATTCGGGGATGTCGAGCACGCCCACCTCGGACGCCATCACGATGAGATCGTCGTCGGTCACGATAAAGCGCGCCGGCCGCAACCCATTGCGGTCGAGTGTGGCGCCAATCTGCCGACCGTCGGTGAATGCCATTGCCGCAGGACCGTCCCACGGCTCCATCAATGCGGCGTGATATTCGTAGAATGCGCGCCGGTCCTCGTCCATCAACGGATTGCCGGCCCACGCCTCGGGAATCATCATCATCATCGCTTGCGACAGCGGATAGCCGCCCATCACCAGCAACTCGAGTGCATTGTCGAAGGCGGCCGAGTCCGATTGTCCGTCATAGATCAGCGGCCACAGCTTGGTGAGGTCCTCGCCGAGCACCGTCGATGAAATCGCTCCTTCACGCGCACGAATCCAGTTGAAGTTGCCGCGCAGCGTGTTGATCTCGCCGTTGTGTGAAATGAAGCGGAATGGATGCGCGAGATCCCACGTGGGAAAAGTGTTGGTGGAAAAACGCTGATGCACCATCGCCAATGCGGACACCATCGTGGAGTCGCCAAGGTCGACGTAATACTGACCGACCTGCTCGGCGAGCAACATGCCCTTGTACGTGATCGTGCGCGTCGACATCGAGACGACGTAGAACTCCTTGCCGTGCCGCAGATGCAGCGACTGGATCGCGTGGCCCGCGCGCTTGCGCAGCACATAGAGTTTGCGCTCGAATGCATCCTGATCGCGCGTGTTCGGCCCACGGCCGATGAAAACCTGCCGAATCACCGGCTCGACTTCCTTGGTGCGCACCGACAAGCCGCTGTTATCGGTCGGCACATCGCGCCAACCAAGCAACAGTTGGCCCTCGGCGGCGACCGCGCGTTCGATTTCCTGTTCGCATGCCATCCGCGAAGCAGGCTCGCGGGGCAGGAACACCATGCCCACTCCATAGCGGCCGATGGCTGGAAGCGTGATGCCGAGCTTGCCGCATGCGCGGCGCAGGAAGGCGTCCGGCAACTGAATCAGGATACCCGCGCCGTCACCCTGCAACGGGTCTGCGCCGGTGGCGCCGCGGTGCGTCAGATTTTCAAGGATCGAGAGCGCACGCCGGACGATGGTGTGGTCCTTGCGGCCCTTGATGTGCGCGATGAAGCCGAGCCCACAGGCGTCATGTTCGTTGCGCGGGTCGTACAAACCCTGCGCCCGGGGAGGCCATTGCGATGAATCCTGCGCGTTCATGTTCCTCGAGTCCTCGAATCGTGGTGCGATCGCCATATGCACGACCTCAAAACTACGTATCGGCCCGGTTGCAACAGATGCGCACCGAAACCGATCCATACTACCCGCGATGTTGCGTTGCGGCAATCAGGGCGTGGCGCGGCCCACTTCGACGATACAAACGGCGCCACGGCCCGGTAGCCGAGGCTTTCCAGCCTCGCCGGGACGATATCGCGAGGCTGAAGCCTCGGCTACAGGGCCTGTGCCAATCGCTTCCGCGATGCCACCGAAGCAACAGCAACCGTCCAACGGCACCCCTTTCCGGCGGGTCGGGCTTGCGCCTCGCCCCTAGTTGGGCTTTAATCTCAACAAGCTCTTCTAGATGCTTGTTGCAGCGTTCAAATCAGTCGCGAAGCCGCAACATTTTAGGACA
>JBDTTY010000007.1:0-16065 GCA_040007975.1 Betaproteobacteria bacterium
GCCAGCTCCTAAGGCTGGTGCGTCTACCAATTCCGCCACTTTCGCCGGGCCACGGGTGCTGCGAGTGCGCCGGGCCGCAGAACGGCGTTGGATGGCCCAGGTTGCCGCGGTGAGGCGCAGCCGATTAACGCTTCGGTTTTCGCTCGCGTTTTGCCTCGGGTGTTCGTCCTCGGGTGTTCGTCTAAACCACTTTCGCGCAACGGGTTAGTATAGCGGAACGGCTCGGTTTACGCCAGCCAACCCGGTGTGCCGCGACCTGCCCGGTCAATGCTGGCTTGTCCTTATCCCCGCTTTCGCGAGATTCGCGTGTCCGTCGGTCATTACGAGAATTTTCCTGTCGCGTCGCGCCTCGTGCCGGCGGCGTTGCGCCCGGCGGTGGTGGCCATCTACCGGTACGCGCGCGCGGCCGACGACATCGCGGACGAAGGCGACGCCTTGCCGGCGCAGCGTATCGCGGCCTTGGCAGCCTTCGACCACGCATTGGACCGGATCGAGGCCGGCGCCACACCCGCGCAGCCGCCCTTTCCGGCCCTGGCCGCAGCTATTCGCGCGCATGCACTGCCGATGTCACCGTTTCATGATCTGCTCTCGGCCTTCACCCAGGACGTCACCGTCGGGCGCTACGCCACCTACCCGGACCTGCTGGACTATTGCCGCCGCTCGGCCAATCCGGTGGGTCGACTGCTGTTGGCGCTCTATCGCGCCGATACGGCGGCCAATCTGGCATTGAGTGACGCGATCTGCACCGGACTGCAACTCACCAACTTCTGGCAGGACGTCGCCATCGACTATGGCAAGGATCGCGTCTATCTGCCGCTCGACGATATCGCGCGTTTCGATGTGTCGGTCGCGCAGATTGCCGCCGGCCGGGCGGATGACCATTGGCGTGCATTGATGGCCTATCAAACGGCCCGCGCTCGCGCGCTTCTGGTGTCCGGACGGCCCCTGACCCGCGCGTTGCCTTGGCGCCTTGGCCTCGAATTGTCGGCCGTGATCGCAGGTGGTCTGCGCGTGCTCGATCGCATCGATGCCGTTCGCGGCGATGTGTTTGCCCAGCGCCCGCAACTGACGGGGCGCGATTGGTGCGTGGTCGCGTACCATGCGCTGCTTCCGCCACGCCCGCGCTCCGCATGACGCCCGACGAGTATTGCCAGCAGAAGGCCGCGCAGAGCGGCTCGAGCTTCTACTACAGCTTCATGTTCCTGCCGCCGCCGCGCCGGCGCGCGATCACGGCGCTGTACGCGTTTTGCCGCGAGGTGGACGATGTCGTCGACGAAGTGGCCGATCCCGGCGTGGCGCGCGCCAAACTCGCGTGGTGGCGCACGCAGAGCGCCGCCATTTACGGCGGCACGCCCCAGCATCCGGTTGCACAGGCTCTGGTGCCCGTCGTGCGCGACTTTCATCTGCCCGAGGCGCATCTACAAACGGTGATCGACGGCATGGCGATGGATCTCGACCAGATCCGGTACCTCGATTTTGCGACGCTTGAACTCTATTGCCACCGCGTTGCGGGTGTCGTGGGATTGATGTCGGCCGCGATCTTCGGCTATCAGGATCCCGCCACGTTGGGGTACGCGCGCGATCTCGGCATCGCGTTTCAACTCACCAATATCTGTCGCGATGTCGGCGAGGATGCGCGGCGCGGACGCATCTATCTGCCACAGGAAGACCTGACCCGCTTCGGCGTTGCGCCCTCGTCGCTGCAGCGCGCGGAATACAGTGCGGCGTTCACGGCGCTGATGGCCTTCGAGGTCGAGCGCGCCCGCGCGTGGTATGCCAAGGCACTGGCAGAGCTTCCTGCTGTCGACCGGCGCGCGCAGCGTACGGGCCTCATCATGGCCGCGATCTATCAGACGGTGCTGACTGAAATCGCGCGCGATGGTTATCGCGTTCTGGATCGGCGAACGTCGCTCACGCCGCTGCGCAAACTCTACATCGCATGGAAGACCTCGCGCGCGGCGTAAGCCCGCCGGTCGCCGTCATTGGTGGCGGCTGGGCCGGATGTGCCGCCGCGCTGACGCTGGCCGACGCCGGCGTCCCGGTGGCGCTGCATGAAGCGGGGGCCGTGCTCGGGGGTCGCGCGCGCCGGGTCGAACGCGATGGACTGCCGCTCGACAACGGGCAACATCTGCTGTTGGGCGCGTACGCGCAAACACTGGCGCTGCTCGATCGCGTCCATGGCGCCGTCGACGCGCGTTCGCGGGTGGTCCGCCTCCCGTTGACACTGGTCCCTTTCGCGTCCTCGCAATCCAATGCGTTGACGTTGATTGCGCGTGCGGCGCCGGGGCGCCTTGGACTGCTGCTCGGCTTGTTGTTGGCGCGTGGATTGCCTTGGCGCGAGCGCGTGGCCAACATTCGCTGGTTTGCCGCGCTGGAAAGGACAGGCTTCAAACGCCCCGCGCATGAAACGGTCGCCACGATGTTGCGTGCGTTGCCGCCGCGCGTGTCGATCCAATTGTGGGAGCCGCTTTGCGTGGCGGCGCTTAACACGCCTGCGGCGACCGCGTCGGCCCAGGTATTTGCCAACGTGCTGCGGGCGGCCTTTGCCGGCACGCCCCACGCAAGCGACTTCGTGTTGGCCGCGCAGGACCTGTCGGCGTTGTTTCCGGACGCCGCCCAGCGCGCGATCGTCGCCGCAGGCGGCAGCGTGATGCTAGGTCGTCGCGCGCAGGTGATCTCGGCACGTGCTGGTCAGGCGATGCTGGCGGTGGGTGACCGCGCGGTGCCGGCGGCGGCCATCATCGTGGCGGTGGGTCCGCATCAGGTGACGCAAGCATTGGCGCCGGAGTTCGTCGCCGCGCAACCCGCACTCGCGGCGGCCGTGGACGTATTGCAACTGCTGCACTACGAATCGATCACTACGGTGTGGCTCGGCTATGCCGAACGCGCCGAATTATCCGCGGCGATCATGCGGCTGGACGACGCGCCCGGCCAATGGCTGGTTGACCGTCCCGATGTGCTGACCCGTGCGACGGTGGCCGCGGCGCGTCCGCCACTGGCGCAAATGCTGGCCGCGATCATCAGCACCGACGGGCCGCACCTGCAACTGCCGCACGCCGAATTGGCACGAACCATCGATGCGCAATTGCGACGGCTGCGCCCGGATTGGCCCCGTTGCGTGTGGTCACAGGTGATCGTCGAAAAGCGTGCCACGTATGCGTGCACGCCGGATCGACTGCGCCCTGCGGCGCCGCGTCTGTCGCCCGGCCTGTATCTGGCCGGCGACTATGTCGACGCCGAGTTCCCCGCCACGCTCGAAGCGGCGGTGCGCAGCGGCATCACGGCGGCGCAGGCGGTATTGGACGACCGGAAGTGAACCTGCACATACTGAACCTGCACATGAACCTGTAGGCGAGGCTTCCGCGTCGCACCCACGCGAGGCTGAAGCCTCGCCTACGAGCCGGTGCGATTGCGCATCAACCTTTGCTGTTCGCGGGCCCAGTCGCGCTCCTTTACCGCCTCGCGCTTGTCGTGCTGCTTCTTGCCCTTGGCAAGACCCACTTCGAGTTTGATGCGCCCGGTGCGAAAGTGCAGATCGAGCGGCGCCAGCGTGTACCCTGCGCGCTCCACCTTGCCGACGAGGCGATTGATTTCCTCGCGATGCATCAGAAGTTTGCGCGAGCGTGTCGGGTCCGCCTGGACGTGGGTCGACGCGGTAGTAAGCGGTGCAATGTGCGCGCCGATCAGCATGATCTCGGCGTTCTTGATGACGACGTAGGCTTCCTTGATGTTGGCGCGGCCGGCGCGAATCGCCTTCACCTCCCAACCCTCAAGGGCAAGTCCAGCTTCGACGCGTTCCTCGATAAAATAGTCGTGGAACGCTTTGCGGTTTTCGACGATGCTCATGGCGGGTCCGAGGCCTCAGCCGGTGCGGCGGTGGGTGTGCTGCCGGATTGGCGGCTGGTGCGGGCCATTTTAGCAACCCTTGGAACACCAACATGCATCGTGTCGTGAAATCGGTGCTGGTCCCCTACAGCGCCCGGCAGATGTTCGATCTCGTCGACGATGTCGAGGCCTATCCACGCTTCCTGCCATGGTGCAGCGGCGCTGCCATCCTGGCACAGCAGGCGAAGCACAAGACCGCTCGCATCGATATCGACTATCACGGCGTGCGCGCACATTTCACGACCGACAACGTCAATGTGCCCGGTGAGTCCATCGTGGCCACGCTGAAAGACGGGCCGTTTCGGCACCTCGACGGCGATTGGCACTTTCGCGAGTTGGCAAGCCACGCGTGCAAGGTCGAACTGGTCCTCCAGTACGAATTTTCTACAGCCGTGCTTGAAACCATCGTGGGACCCGTGTTCAATCACATTGCCAACACGTTCATCGATGCATTCGTGCGCCGGGCCGAGTCCGTGTACGCGCCACCGGGCTCGCAGTGATGCTTGCCGTCACCGTTGTTTATGCGGCGCCCGGCGTCGAAGCCGCAGTGTCACTCACGCTTCCGGACTCCGCGACGGTCGCCGATGCCGTGGGCGCCAGCGGCCTGATCGAGCAATGGCAACTCAATCGCGCCGCCATCGCGTTCGCAATTTATGGCCAGCGTGTGGACCCGAGCGTGCCCCTGCGCGATGGCGATCGCATCGAATTGACACGGCCGTTGCTGATTGATGCCAAGTCGGCGCGCCACGCCCGCGCGGCACGTCGCAAACATCCCCCATGATCGAGGCGTTGCGCCCGTCGGCCATATCCGGGACAATGCGCGATGTTTGTGCGCCCACCCCATCGCTTTCGTCCACTCGCCGTCGCCTGTACCGTGTTCGCATTGGCATGGTCACCCGCACAGGCCAAGGACGCACCGGCCCCGCGCACGCTGACGTCGACCGCGTTCGAAACCGTGGGCAAGGTGTGGAACGGCGCGCAGGATGTCGCGATCTACGCGCTGGGTCTGATCGGCGTCGACTATCGCTTTGGCGGCAACACGCCCGCGAGCGGTCTTGATTGCAGCGGTCTCGTTCGCTACGTATTTCAGGAAGTCACCGGCGTCAGCCTGCCGCGCACGTCACGGGAAATGAGTGGCCTCGGCAGCAAGATCGCCGTGGGCGAATTGAAAGCGGGCGACCTCGTGTTTTTCAACACCCGTAGCTTCCAGTTTTCGCATGTCGGCATCTATCTTGGCGACAACCGCTTCATTCATGCGCCTGCGCGCGGCGGCGCAGTCGAGATCGCGCGGCTGTCCGAGACGTATTGGCAAAAGCACTTCGATGGTGCCCGCCGCCTGGTTGGCGTTTTGCCGGCGCTGATGCCCACCATCATTTCACCGGCGTTGGCCGAAGCCCCTGCCATTAGCGCGACACCGCTCGACGTCTCGACCGCTACGCGCTGATCATTCGACGGCGCCCGCGCGACGCAGCGCCTCGGCCAGAGCCGTTTCATTGCCACGTTTCGCCCAGGCCAGCGCCGTTGCGCCGTTCTGATTGCGCTTGTTCACATCCGGGCGTTTCGACAACAACAGCGTTGCGGCCGACGCCTTGCCTTCGCGTATTGCCATCATCAACGCGGTCGTGCCATTGGGCGACACGGCATTGATGTTGGCCCCTTCCGCCAGCAGATACGTGATCATCGCTTCGTTGCCCCCTGTGGCCGCATAGATCAGCGGCGTCCATCCGGGGCCTTCGATATCCGCGCCGCGCTGGCGCAATTTTTTCGCAAGCTCGAGATTGCCGGTGATGGCCGCCGCCATCAGCGCCGAATCGCCGGCTGGATTGCGCGCATTGACCTTGGCCCCACCTGCCAACAGGACGTCGACACTGCCAATGGAACCATTGCGTGCGGCCAGCAACAACATTGGATCACCTTGCGCGTCCACGGCATTGGCGTCGGCCCCCTGCCCCAGCAATTGTTTGACCAGCGAAACACGATCGTTGATGACCGCGAAAATCAGGTCGTCGTTGGCCTGCGCGAGTGCCGCGATGTTGCACAACAACGCCAGCGCCAACGCGCCAGCGATGCGAAGGGGCGCGCCGAAGCGCCGGTGTTTATGCTGCCGCAAATTGGACATTTGGATCGATCTTGAAGAGTTTGAAAAAATTGTGCGTGGTGGCAGCGCCAATCTCCGTCACCGGCACATCCCGCAACCGCGCAACTTCGCCCGCCACATGGGCGACCCACGCCGGCTGGTTGCGCTTGCCGCGGTGCGGCGCAGGCGCGAGGTAGGGACTATCGGTTTCGATCAACATCCGCTCGAGCGGAACGCGTCGTGCCACATCCTTGATCTCCAGCGCATTCTTGAATGTCACGATGCCGGAGAGCGAGATATGAAACCCGAGGTCGAGCGCTTGTTGCGCCACGTCCCACGTTTCGGTGAAGCAGTGCATGACGCCCCCGACTTCGTCCGCACGTTCTTCGCGCATGATCGCAATCGTGTCAGCTGCCGACGCGCGGGTGTGAATCACCAGCGGCTTGCCGGTTTCGCGGGCGGCGCGAATATGGTGGCGAAAACGTTCCCGCTGCCACTCGAGATCCCCTTCGAGGCGATAGTAGTCGAGCCCGGTTTCACCGATCGCCACCACTTTGGGCGTGGCGGCCATCGCGACGAGATCGGCCACGGTCGGCTCCGGCGTGTCCATATAGTCGGGGTGGACACCCGCCGTGGCAAACAAATTGGGATGCGCCTGCGCGATCGCCACCACGTTGGGCCACGCCGGCAGATCAACGCTGATGCACAGCGCATGCGTGACAGCGTGTTCGCGCATGGCCGCGAGCACCGCCGGCATTTCGCTCGCGAGTTCCGGAAAATCGAGGTGGCAATGCGAATCGACAAACACGAGAAACCAACTATCCAGCAGTGAAAAGGGGCCGCCACGCGGCGCCGGAATATTGCGGCCCGGCAACTACATCGTGTGCGTTGGCCGCGTGGAGGCGAGCGTTTCGCCCAGAATTTTTTCGATCGTGGCACGCGCCGCGGCACCGGTGTCGTCCTGCGTAAATTGCACACCGATCCCCTGGGTCCGGTTGCCTTGCACGCCTTCGGGCGTGAGCCACACGACCTTGCCCTGTACTGCGAGGCGGTTGGGATCATCCATCAACGACAGCAACATGAACACTTCCTCGCCCAGCGCGTATTGTCGCGACGTGGGAATGAAGATGCCGCCACCCTTGAGAAACGGCATATAGGCCGCGTATAACGCCGCCTTTTCACGAATGTTGAGCGACAGCACGCCCGGCCGCGCGACATTGGCAGCGGGTGCAACAGGCGGGGCTTTGCGGTCAACCATGGTCAGGAAAAAACACTCCGGTAATCGAGCAACACCATTTCGGCCACCAGCCGTGGCTGCAACGGGTGCGCCACGAGCGAACGCTGGCGCAATAACGATCGATGATAGCGAAAGAGTGCCCGGGGCGCCACCGCACGCGCCAGCGTGGCCAACGGTATCGCGAAATCCGGATTGAATGCAGCCTCGCCACCGCTTGCCACGCGGCCCAGATCAGCGGTCCATGCAAGCAACCAATCGATACCTTGGGCGAGTCGAACCTTGCGCTCATCCCTGGGTGCGCCATCAATGCGTCCCGCCAGCGCGACCGGCGACATCGTTTTGGGTGCCGCAAGGGCATCCAGCCAGAATTTGCGTTCGAGTTGCAACGCCGGATCCGCGAGCGTCATCGCGACCAAAGGCGCGCCACCTGCCTGACCGAGCACCGACGTCGCGTTGGGCACCCCCATCGCCTCGAGCCATGCACGCGCCGCCGGAGCATCAGCGCGGGGCGCGGGCACCAGCCGGCAGCGACTGCGCACGGTGGCTGGCAAACGACCGGGCTGATGGGCCACGAGGATCAGGTAAGTATCGGCCGGCGGCTCTTCGAGGGTCTTCAGCAGCGCATTGGCGGCGGACGGATTCATTGATTCTGCAGGCACGATCACCGCCACCTTGGCCCGTCCGCGATGGCTCGTGATCTGCGCCCAGCGAATGAGATCGCGAATCGCCAGCACCGGAATCGCGTCGAGCACCTTGACCGTGCCATCGTCCTCGGTCATGAACGGTTCGACGATCCGCAGGTCGGGATGCTGACCGGCGGTGACGTAAACACAACTCGGGCAGGTCCCGCACGCGAAGCCCTGGGCCTCCGGGCTTTCGCACAACAACGAGCGCCCGAGATTGAGCGCCAGCACGTGCTTGCCGATCCCGCGCGGTCCGGCAAGCAACATCGCATGCGGCCAGGTGGCGCGTCCGGCCAGCAGCGTGCGCGCGGCATCGTGTTGCCATGGCAATAGCGCCGGCCACGGCCCGGTCCCAGCGACGTCGGTGACAACGTCGCTCATGGCGCCAACAACTGCAGCAGTCGGGCGCGCACCACATCGCGCGGCTGCGTCGAATCAACCACCCGAAAGCGCCCCGGCTCGGCGGCGGCGCGGGCGAGATAGGCCGCGCGTACGCGCACGAAAAAATCCTCGCGCTCGCGCTCGAATTTGTCGAGCTCGCGACCATCTGCAAGCGCAATTTCCAGCCGTGCGCGCGAGACGGCAGGCGGCACATCGAACAGAATCGTCAGATCGGGGCGACAGTCATCGTGCACAAAGCGCTCGAGTTCGGCGATGCGCGCCGCGTCCACGCCATGCCCGCCGCCCTGATATGCGTAGGTGGCGTCACTGAAGCGGTCGCACAGCACCCAATCACCGCGCGCCAATGCCGGCCGAATCACCAGTTCCACGTGTTCGCGCCGCGCGGCGAACATGAGCAGCGCGTCCGTGTCGTGGGTCATCGGCACGTGCAGCAACAATTCACGCAATTGTTCCCCCAGCGCCGTTCCGCCCGGCTCACGCGTGGTGACCACGCGATGGCCCAGCGCGCCGATGCCTTCAGCCAGCGCGGCGACGTGCGTGCTCTTGCCGGCGCCGTCGACGCCTTCGAGCGAAATGAATCGGCCGCGGTGTTGTTTCACGTGGGTGACTTTCAATGAGCGGGTGCGCTATTCAGCGCCCGCCTCTCTGGAATTTTGACACGGCGCGGTTGTGATCGGCGAGATTGCTCGAGAACTGCGAGGTGCCATCGCCGCGCGCAACGAAATAGAGAAACGCGGTAGCCGGCGGCTGCATCACCGCGTCGAGCGATGCCTGCGATGGCATCGCAATCGGCGTGGGGGGCAAGCCGTCGCGCGTATACGTGTTCCACGGCGTGTCGGTCTCGAGATCGCGCTTGCGCAAATTGCCGTCAAAGCGCTCCCCCATGCCGTAGATCACCGTCGGATCCGTCTGCAGCCGCATGCCCTTGCGCAGTCGGTTGATGAATACCGATGCAATGGCGGGCCGATCGGCCGCCCGACCGGTTTCCTTCTCGACAATCGACGCCAGGATCAATGCTTCTTCCGGCGTTTGCAGCGGCAAGTCGGAGGCACGGTGCGCCCACGCTGCCGCCAGCAGTGCAACACGGGCGCGTCGTGCACGCTGCAACACCGTCACGTCGGCGTTGCCGGCCGCAAAGAAATAGGTGTCCGGATGGAACGCGCCTTCGGGCGAGACACCTGGCGCACCGAGCCTTGCCATCAACTCGTCGTCGGGCAGGTCGAGGACGGTGTTGCGCAACGCCGGGTCGGCACGCATCGCGCGACGCAAGTCGGCAAACGTAGACCCTTCGACGATCACAAACGCACTTTGTGTCACGTCGCCTTCGGTCAACGTGGCCAACAGTTGCGGCACCGTGATCGGAGCGACGACTTCATAATTGCCGGCTTTGATGGCGCGGTCCTGACCGCGCCATCGCGCCAGCAGTCGCAGTGCCCACGGTTGCGGCAACGCGCCTGCCGCTTCGAGCTCGCGGGCGACCGCTCCCAGTGTGGCACCGTTGCGCACCTCGAACGCGAATGGCGACTGCGGCAATGGCAACGGACGCGTCAGGATGCTCCAGCCAGCGACCGCAGCGGCGACCGCCACCACCAATGCCAACAGGAAGGAATATCGGAGGAAGCGCACGGTGGTCTCGGGATGGTCGCGCAGGACAGCAGGAACATCCGGTCGCACGCAGCGCCGCATTATAATCGGACGATGATTCTTGCCTCCCGTCGCGCCAAGTCCCATCGCCCGTCGTCCCGTGGGTTCACGCTGATCGAGATCATGGTGGTGATCGTGATTCTCGGTGTCCTGGCGGCACTGGTGGTTCCGCGCGTTCTGGAGCGGCCGGACGAGGCGCGGGCGATTGCCGCGAAAAGTGACATCGCCACGATCATGCAGGCGTTGAAGCTCTACCGACTCGACAATCAGCGCTATCCGACGGCTGAGCAGGGATTGTCGGCCCTGATTGCGCGCCCCGAACTGCCGCCTGCCCCCGCCAACTGGAAGCCGGGGGGGTATCTCGAACGCCTGCCGAAGGATCCGTGGGGTCGACCGTTTGTCTATGTGATTCCCGGCGTGCGCGGTGAAATCGAGGTGTTCAGCTTTGGTGCGGACGGTCAACCCGGCGGCTCGGGCATCGATGCCGATATCGGCTCATGGGATCTCTAGGCGTCACGCGCTCCAACGCAACACGCGCCGGCCACGCCGGATTCACGCTGATTGAAATTCTGGTGGTGATCGTCGTGCTCGGCATTGCGGCCGCTGCCGTCACAATCGCGTATTCGGGTGACGACGCGGGCGCGGCCTCGCGCGAAGCCCGTCGCTTTGCCGGCGCCATCGAGCACGCCGCCGCCAGCGCGCAGGTGCGCGCGCAGACGCTCGGCGTGTCCGCGGAAGGCACGGGATGGCGATTCTGGCAACGTGATTCGCAACGCGGCAACTGGCAGCCGATTACCGACGACGATGTGCTGGCTCCGCGCGGTTTGCCAAGCTCGATGCGGCTCGCGGCCACGCGCTTTGCCGGCGCGCCGGTGGCCGCCGATGCGATCCTGCCGCTACGTCCAACGGGTCGCAACGATCCGTTTGCATTCACGCTCACCACCTCGTCCACGACATTGGAAGTGGCCGCCGATCCATTGAATCGCGTCGCCGTCGCACGACCCACTGACGCCGCCGTGCCATGACGCGCAGTCGCGGCTTCACACTGGTGGAAATTCTGGTCGCACTGGCCATTGTCGCCGTGGCACTTGCCGCCGGCATGCGCGCATTGGCGCAAAGCGCCGACAGTGCATCGGCGTTGAAAGCGCGCACGTTGGCCCTCTGGGTGGCGCAAAATCGTCTCGCCGCCGCGCAGTTGGCAACGCCGTGGCCGGCGCTTGGCATTGCTGATGGCGATGCCGCGCAGGCCGGCACGAACTTCGTATGGCACATGGTGATCGGCTCCACGCCCAATCCGGCGTTTCGGCGTATCGAGATCACGGTGGCTGATCCCGCGACACCGGACTATGCCCTTGCCCGCCTGATCGGATTTCTCGGCAATCCGGAGCCGGGGCCGTGAATTTACGCACCGGACGCGGCTTTACGCTGGTCGAGGCGTTGCTCGCATTGGCGATCTTTGCCACGATTGCAGTGCTGGCGTATCGCGCCACCGCGGCGCTTACGGATGGCGAAGCACGGCTTGCCGCCGAAGCGCAGCGTTGGCGCACGCTCGAAGCGATTTTCGTGCGCTTCGAAGCGGATATTCGCCAGGCGATACCGCGCAGCGTGCGCGTGGGGGCGACGCGTGAAGCGCCTTGGGTCGGCACCATGGACGCAGAACGCCAGAGCGCGCTGATCTTCACACGGTCCGGCGCCGAGTTCAGCGTCGAACCATTGCTTGCCGGCCAGCGTCTTGGTTATCGCTGGCGCGCGGGCACCATCGAGATCGCCTATTGGCCCCATCTCGATCGCGTAAACGACGCGCCGCCCGCCATTTATCCGCTTGCCACCGATGTCGCAAAATTCGAGCTTGCATATCTCGCACTGGATGGCAGTTGGCGCGACCGCTGGCCGGGCCCGCTCGACACCGACCTGCCACGTGCGGTGCGGATGACATTGACGCTGGCGGACGGCGTGCGTGTCGATCGCGCGTTCGTGTTGCGATGAAGGTTCACGCACGCGGTGCTGCGTTGCTCGTCGCCATGCTGGTGGCCGCACTGGTCGCGACGGTGGCGGTGGCACTCGCCGTCGATCAGCAACGCTGGCTCGCCGATGTCACGCATCGCCGCGATCAGGTGCAGGCGCAATCGCTGGCGCTCGCAGGCATCCAATGGGCGCGGCAGATATTGCGCGAAGACGCGCGCTCGAGTTCGCTCGACCATCTGGGCGAACCATGGGCGCTGTCGCTGCCGTCCACGCCCATCGCCAGCGGTTCCATCGAGGGTCGCATCGACGACGCGCAAGCGCGCTTTAATCTCAACGCATTGGCCCGCGACGACCCGACGGCGGCGGTCGAGCGCGCGCGACTCACACGCCTCTTCGCCAGCAAAGGCGTCGCGCCGACATTGCTCGACGCGATTGCCGACTGGGTTGATGCGGACCCCAAGCCGCGCCCCAACGGTGGCGAAGACGAAACCTACGCTCTCGCCAAGTCCCCCTCGCTGGCAGCCAATGCGCTGCTGGTGCGCGCGGCTGAAATCACCGCCGTACGCGGCGTCACCGCCCGTGACTTCGCTGCCATCGCGCCTTTTGTCACCGCCCTTCCTGCCGTGACCGCGTTGAACGTCAATACGGCGTCGGCGGCGGTGCTCGCCGCAGCGCTGCCGGATCTGCGCGATGAGGCCTTGGCCGGCCTGTTGGCGGATCGCACACGTGCGCCGTTCACGAGCGTGTCAAATTTTCGATCGCGATTGCCCAATGGCGTGGCGCTGACCGACGAAGCGTCCTTTGCCGTCGCCAGCAATTTTTTCTTCGTCACTGTCGTATCGAGGCAAGGTGAAGCTGTGGCACAGGCGCGTGCGCTGCTCAAGCGCGAGGGCCGCAACTTTCCTGCCGTCATCTGGCAAACCCTCGAGTAGACGCGCGCAGTTACACTACGTGCGCCCATCAAGCCTCTCGTCCCCCATGTCCGTACTCCGTGTCGCCCTTGAAGAACCCCCGCTTGCTACCCGCGCGGACGCATGGGCGCTGTTCGACGACCACGGCCACCGTCTGCAATCGGGACATGGCGTGCCCTCGACGTGGCCACAGGCATCGCGCCGGGAAGCGGTCCTTGCCGCGTCGCGGGTGCGCCTCAATTCGTTGCTGTTGCCGCCGATGCCGGCCGACCGCGTGACCAGCGCAGCCGCGTTTGCGCTGGAAGATGCTTTTGCGCGGCCGGCCAGCGAACAGCATATGCACGTATCGACGCGCGACACCCACGGCCACGTCGTGGCCACCGTCACCCAACATGCATTGGTCGACGCGCTGGCAGACGAATTTTCACGTCTCGTCGCCGAACCTTCGCTGGCGCCGTTGCCGCTACCTGGCCACTGGTCGTGGCTGCCATCCGCGGCCCCAGACACGTTCATACGCCAACCCGACGGCGCCGCTTTTTCGGTGTCGCATCCGCGCGACGCGATGACATTGCCTGCCGAACTTGGGTTGCCCCTGACGCAACCGGCGGCGAACGCCAAGGTGCCCGGCACGGTGGACGTCGCCTTTGCCGTCACCGACGCGCAACTGGAAGCCTGGTCGGCAGCAACGCGCGTTGCGTTTCGGCGTGCTGATCCGTGGCGATGGGATCGCGACGGTGCCATCTTCGAGCGTCTGCCCGATCTTCGGCCGGCAACGTCGACGCATTCAGACAGCACGACGCGTTCGCATACCCAGCAAACACTGCGCTGGGCCGGCGCCATTGCCGCGCTGGCGTTGGTCGGCGTCGTGACCGCCACGATCGTGCAATGGTCGTGGCTGCGCTTCGACAGCTGGCGTACGGGGCGCGCCGTCGTAGCGGTGGCGGCCGACGCCGGTGTGACCCGCGCCGCTGATATCGACACTGCCGCAAACGTGCTGACTCGACGCTGGAGCGACGCGCGACATCGCGCCGCGCGCTCGGTGCCCGGTGACGCATTGCCATTGCTCGCGCGCGCGTCTCCGGCGTTGGGAGCGTTGCCCAAAGGTGCGCTCAAGAGCGCGACGTTTGGTCCCGGGCAATGGACCTTCGAGCTTGGCGTGACGGACCCTGCCACTGTAGCGGCGTTTGAACGGCAGCTTGCGAGCGCCGGTCTCCTGTCGCTTGCCGCGACCAATCCTGGCGGTACGCGGCTACGCGCGAAGCTGGCACCGGGACTGGAGCGGCCATGATTGCGACATTGGCCCAACGACATATGCCGGCCTTGGCGCGGTGGTGGGAGCGGTCCTCGCGGCGCGAGCATGCAATGGTCATTTCCGCGCTCGTTGTGGTCGGCGGTGCGCTCGGATGGCTGTTGCTACTGCAACCGATGCAGGCGGACATTACGCGCATGCAGCGCGACAATGCGCGTAATCACGCCGTGCTTGCCGCCGCGCAGGCGCAAGCCGCCGATCTTGCAACACTCGCCCGCGACACCGCGCCTACAGCCACGGCCGACGCGCGCGGCGCGGTGGAGCGTGTGATCGCCGAGCGCGGCCTGCGACCTGCATTGACGTCCATCGATCTGCAGGATGGTCGCGTACGCGTGCTGTTCAATAGTGTGCGCTTCGAGACGCTGGCGGCGGTGCTCGATGCGCTGGCGCGCAATGACGGCGTGCGACTGGTCGACGCGGTTCTCACCACGCGCGTGGAAGCGGGCACCGTGCGCGCCGAACTCACGCTGGTGCGCGGATGAGTGATCGCTCGCCATGAAGGGCATCGGCGTTGTTGTTGCCTGTGCATTGCTGTTGCTCGGCGCCGTCCTGGTCACGATGCCTGCCGCACTGGTCGATGGTCGCCTGGCCGCGATGACCGCAGGCAAACTGCGAATCGCCGATGCAACCGGCACGCTCTGGCGCGGCCAAGGCGCGCTGACCGACGCCACCAATTCGTGGCAACTGCCGCTGACGTGGAATGTCGATGCCGTGTCGATGCTGCGCGGCGAAATCGCCGTCACGCTGGCGCCCGTCGGCAATGCCGTGCAGCCCACGGGCAACGTCTCGCTGCGCCTGGCCAGCATCACCCTCACCAATCTGCGTGCAACGATTCCGGCACAGGCACTGGCCGCATGGCTGCCGATACGTGATGCCCCGGCATTGGGTGGCGACATCACGCTGGATGCCAACGAGTTTCGATGGGAGGGCAATTCCGGACAAGGCGCGCTCAATCTGCATTGGCAGCGCGCACGACTGGCCTCGTCTGCCGGCACTGCCGACCTTGGCACGATCGACATCGCGGCAACCACCCAGGAACGACGTCTGGTGGCGCGTGTCAGCAATACAGGTGGTGACGTTCGCCTTGTCGGCACGATGGGACTGACCTCCACCGGCAACGACGGCGACCTCACCATGGCGCCCGTCGCGGGTACACCGCCGGCGTTGACGCGCGCGCTCGCCGCACTGGGTAAGCCCGATGCGAATGGCGCCGTTCGCCTCACGTGGCGCAATACCGTACGGTGAAGACGCGACGCGCGGTGAAGGCTGCTGTGCGCCCGAATGTCACCAGCGCGGCCAGTTCGCCACGACTACCCGCGATCGACAATCTGCGCGGTCTCGCGATCATGGCGATGGTCGCCTATCACTTGTGTTTTGACCTGCGCCATTTCGGTTTCACGACCAGCGATTTCCACCACGACCCATTCTGGCTGCATGCACGCACCGCGATCCTGTCATCGTTCCTGTTGATCGCGGGGATGAGCCTGGTGCTGGCGCAATCGAGCGAGCGCGGTCGCAGCCGCTTCTGGCGCCAGGTGGCGCGCGTGGGGTTGAGTGCGCTACTGGTCAGCGTCGCCAGTGCGATTGTCTTTCCACAGCGCTACATCTGGTTCGGCGTCTTGCACGCTATTGCCGTGTCGTTGGTGCTGGTGCGTCCGTTGGCCAACCGCCCGTGGTTCGCGTTGATCGCGGGCATCATCGTGATCGTTGCGGGCAACGCGTGGACGTCGCCAGTGTTTGACAATCGAATGGGGGGCTGGCTCGGCTTCATGACTGCAAAGCCCGCCACCGAGGATTATGTCCCGCTGTTTCCGTGGACCGGTGTGCTGCTGGTGGGCATGGCAGCGGCCGGTGCGCTGCGGCGCAATGATTTCCGGCTACTGACACCGTTGGCCAGGTTGCCGCGTTTGCTCGGGGCCATGGGCCGGCATGGTCTTGCGATCTATCTGCTT
>JBDTTY010000008.1:0-16010 GCA_040007975.1 Betaproteobacteria bacterium
GGATCCAGCGCGATCATCTTGTCCATGCCACGCAACCAACCGGCACTATCCGCATTGCCCACAAACGGCACGCGCCCCGCAAACAGCAGGTCGCCGGCGTACAGCAGGCGATCCTCTTCCACGAACAGCATCAGATCCTCGGGCGAGTGCGCGCCTTCGGCATAAATTATCCGAAACGTGAGACCGCCCAGTTTGAAGCTGGTGTCGCCGTCGAGCCATTGCGTGGGCGCGACGATGCGGGTCTTCTCATCGACCCACGGAAACAAGTCGGTGCGCCGCTGCTCCAGTCTCTCCAGCGGTTGACCCGACTGCAGATATTTTTCGGCGTTGCGGTGCGCAAAAATCGTGACCCCGTCGGCTTGCAGCGATTGCAGGCCGTAAAAATGATCGGCGTGATAGTGGCTGATCACAATCCGGCGAATGGGCTGCGTTGTCACTTTGCGAATGGCAATGCGCATGGCCTCGCCGAGCGCGGGCGTTCCCAGCGTGTCGAAGACCACGACGCCGTCGGTGGTGACGACGAAGCCGGCATTCGACATGAAGCCCTTGTTCTGCACGCTGGCCATGCCGGCGTCGCCCTGGAAGTACCACCCATGCGCGGACACCTGTTGCGGCGTCAGCGTGATCTTCATCACGTCGACAGCAGTTGCTACGGTGCAGAACGCGACGGCAAGCGCGGCAACACAGGCATGCCGGAGGCCATGCGTCCCGCCAGACCATTGGCTCAAAAACAATGTGGAATCAGCTTTCATGCAGACCATTCTAAACGGAGGTGGTGGGCGCGACCTTGGGAGGTACGTATTTCGCCATGAAGACTCGATCTACCCAGTCCTTCCAGCGCCATACCCAATCTCCTTCGACCACCAGCGACGTCCATGACGCGATGGCGTGGCGGTTGCCGGTGGAAATCAACGCCAACGCGTGCCGTTGCGGACGATGCTGGTGCAGGGGTACGTCATGGACCACGCGCCGCAGATTGGCCGCAAGCGGCGGGCCCTGTCGCACGGCAAACACGCCGGATTTGGGACGAGGCGCGTCGATCTGGGACGCGCAGTCCCCGGCGGCAAAGACAAACGGATGCGTCACCGATTTCAAGTCGGCATCGATGGCGATGAAGCCGGCTGCGTCGCATCCGAGTCCCGAGGCGGCAAGCCAACCGGCAGGCGCGGCGCCCGTCGCCCAAATGATGCGATCCGCAGCAATGCGCCGGCCATGTTTGACAATCACGGTGTTGCGCTCCACGGCGATCGCGGCACTGTCGAGGTGTAACACAACCCCGCGTGCGACGAGAATGCGCCCCATCCGCGCGCGGACGCCGGCAGCATGTTGTGCAAGGACATGCGACTGGTCGGTGATCAATGCAAACCGCGGCGCGGCGTCGCCAAGTTCCAGATGCAGCCGGTATTGCATTGCCAGCAGTACTTCCACACCGCCTGCGCCGCCGCCGACCACGGCAATCGTGCTGAGCTTGCCACTTGCCGCATCGGCACGGATCTCGTCCCACGCCGCAAGAAACGCCGGCACTGGCTTCACGCCCAGTGTGTACTGATGCGCGCCAGGAACCGTCACGGGAGGCGTGGACCCGATGTCGATCGAGATGAAATCGAATGCCTCAAGATTGCCGGTGGCCAATGACACCGTCTTGGAATAGAGATCGAGCGAGACCACCTCGTCGCGTATGAAACGGGCACCCGCCCACGCGGTCAGTGGCACCAGGTCGATTGACGCCTGCGCAGGCGTGTACAAGCCGGCCACAGTTCCGGGCAGCATGCCGGAATAGGGTGTCGTGGCGTCCGGTGAGACAAGCGTCAGCGCAGTGCCGGCATCCGGCTCGAGTGCGAATCGACGCAGTACCTCGACATGGCTGTGGCCGCCACCGACCAACAGGATCCGTGCGGCGCGTTTGGCCATCCGGTGGGGGGATTGGGTAGGCATGCAGTGGGAATGAAGGCGCAGCATTCGCGAGCGCGACCTCGCATGCTAACGCCGAACCCGATGCAAATGTCAGGTAGGACGAATGCATCACGTCGGTCATTGTCGCCGACCCGACCCAACGTGGCGCGGAGCGGTGCGGCTAGAACTGACGTCGCGCGCGCCGCCGCCACGACTGACGGGATTGCGCGCTTGCGGCGCGTTGAATGCTGCACTGCAAGTGCCGCCATCGCATTGCTGTCATCGTAACCCCGCAGTATGCTTGCAGGTTCCAGCGCCTCGCCATCACCAAGAAGGCGCCGTCTTGCAACACCCATTCCGAAGGAGGCTGTCCGTGTCTGTTTCCCTATCGCTGAAGGTCAATGGCAAGGCGGTGACTGCGCAGGTGGATGCGCGCACGTTGCTGGTCGATTTCCTGCGTACCAATCTTGCGCTCACCGGTACGCACGTCGGTTGCGACACCGCGCAGTGTGGCGCATGTACCGTCCATCTTGACGGCCGCGCCGTGAAGGCGTGCAACATTCTGGCTGTGCAGGCCAACGGCGCAGACGTGGTCACAATCGAAGGGTTGGCCGCCGAAGACGGCACGTTGCATCCGATGCAGGCGGCGTTCAAGGAATGTCATGGCCTGCAATGCGGCTTTTGCACCACCGGCATGGTGATGAGCGCGATCGATCTTGTCGGCCGCCACCCCGGCGCCGATGAGGCCACGATTCGCGAGCAGCTCGACGGCAACATCTGCCGCTGTACCGGTTATCACAACATCGTGCGTGCCGTGCAGCAGGGCGCCACGGCCATGGCGAAATAGGAGACGACGATGGGTGCCAACGAAGTAGGCGCAATCGGCCAATCGGTACGCCGCAAGGAAGACCTGCGTTTCATCACCGGCGCCGGGCAGTACACCGACGACGTCAATATGGTGCGCCAAACGCAGGGAGTATTCCTGCGTTCGCCGCACGCGCACGCTAAAATTCGCAGCATCGATCTCGCGAAAGCCAAGGCTGCGCCGGGTGTGGTTGCGATCTTTACCGGGGCGGATCTCACCGGTGTCAATGGCCTGCCTTGCGGTTGGCTCATCACGGGCACCGATGGCAAGCCGATGAACGAGCCGCCGCATCCGGTGCTCGCACAGGGCAAGGTTCGCTATGTCGGCGATCAGGTCGCGCTGGTGATCGCCGAGACGGTAGATCAGGCCAAGGACGCCGCGGAGTTGATCGATGTCGACTACGAAGTGCTGCCGGCCGTGGTCAATTGCGTCGATGCACTGAAGGCGGGCGCACCGCAGATTCACGAGCAGGCGCCGGGCAACAAGTGCTACACGTGGGCGCTGGGGGATAAGGCAGCCGTCGAGGCGGCCTTTGCCAAGGCGGCGCACGTGTCGAAGCTCGACATCATCAACAATCGACTGGTGCCCAACGCAATCGAACCGCGTTGCGCATTGGCGTCGTACGACCGTGCTGCGGATGCCTACACGTTGTATGTGTCCAATCAAAATCCGCACGTCGAACGCCTGCTGATGACGGCCTTTGTACTGGGATTGCCGGAAACCAAGCTGCGCGTGATCGCCCCCGATGTGGGCGGCGGTTTCGGCTCCAAGATCTACCTGTATGGCGAAGAAACGGCGATGGTGTGGGCTTCGAAAAAGGTCAATCGGCCGATCAAGTGGGCTGCCGATCGCAGTGAAGCGTTCGTGTCGGATGCGCACGGTCGTGATCACATCACGCATGCCGAGTTGGCGATGGACAAGGACGGCAAGTTTCTCGCGATGCGCGTAGTCACCAATGCCAACATGGGCGCGTATCTGTCGACGTTTGCGTCCTGCATCCCCACCATCCTTTACGCAACGCTATTGGCGGGCCAGTACACGACGCCGGCCATCTATGTGGAAGTGACCGCATCGTTCACCAATACCGCGCCGGTCGATGCGTATCGCGGTGCCGGTCGGCCCGAGGCCACGTTTGTCGTCGAACGCCTCGTGCATCAAGCCGCCGTGGACATGAAATTGCCGCAGGATGAAATCCGGCGGCGCAATTTTATTCGCACGTTTCCCTACGCCACGCCCGTTGCGCTGACCTACGACATCGGCAACTACGATGCCACGCTCGACGGCGCCAACGAGTTGGCGGATGTCGCGGGTTATGCGGCCCGCAAGGCGGCCTCGGCCAAGCGCGGTAAGTTGCGTGGTATCGGGTATGCGTCGTACATCGAAGCGTGCGGTCTGGCGCCATCCAACGTTGCAGGCGCGTTGGGCGCACGTGCCGGGCTGTTTGAGGCCGGCGAAGTGCGCGTCAATCCCACGGGCAGCGTCACGGTATTCACCGGGTCGCATAGCCACGGGCAGGGCCACGAGACCACATTCGCACAGATTGTTGCTGGCCGTCTCGGCATCGACATCGCCAATGTCGATGTCGTGCACGGGGACACGGGACGAGTGCCGTTCGGCATGGGCACCTACGGTTCACGTTCGCTGTCGGTGGGCGGCACGGCCATCGTCAAGGCGCTGGACAAGGTGATTGCCAAAGGCAAGAAAATTGCGGCGCATCTGCTCGAAGCCGCCGAAACGGACATCGAGTTCAAGGATGGCAAGTTCACGGTGGCAGGTACGGATCGCAGCAAGGCCTTCGCGGAAGTGTCGCTGGCTGCGTACGTGCCGCACAACTATCCGCTGGACAAGCTCGAGCCGGGGCTCGATGAAACCGCGTTTTACGATCCCACCAATTTCACGTATCCAGCCGGCACGCACATCGCCGAGATCGAAATCGATCCGGAGACCGGTGTCGTCGAAGTGGCCGCCTTCACAGCGGTTGACGACTTCGGCAACATCATCAATCCGATGATTGTCGAAGGTCAGGTACACGGTGGCGTGGCGCAAGGTATCGGTCAGGCATTGCTGGAGCACTGCGTTTACGATCCTGAAAGCGGCCAGTTGTTGACGGGCAGCTACATGGACTACGCGATGCCGCGTGCGGATGATCTGCCGTCGTTCAAGGTGGGCACGCGCGTCACGCCATGCACGCACAATCCGCTGGGCGCCAAGGGCTGCGGCGAAGCAGGCGCCATCGGCGCACCTGCTGCCATCATGAACGCGGTGCACGACGCGCTGTTGGCGCTCGGCGTCACCCGCATCGACATGCCCGCCTCGCCGCATCGCGTGTGGCAGGCCATCCAGTCCGCCAAGGCCTGAAGGAGAACGACCATGTACAGCTTCGAAATGCACAAGGCCACGTCGGTGGACAACGCCGCTGCACTGCTCGCGCAGTCCGGTGGCAAGGCGTTGGCCGGTGGCCAGAGTTTGATTGCCGCGATGAAATTGCGATTGGCGCAGCCGGGCGCGCTGGTGGATCTTTCCGGCGTGCCAGAAATGAAAGGCATCCGCAAGGAAGGCGACGCCATTGTCATCGGTGCGATGACGCGGCACGCTGAAGTGGCCGAGTCCAAAGTCGTCAAGGATGCGATACCGGCGTTGGCCGCGCTGGCCGAAGGCATCGGCGATCGGCAGGTTCGCAACATGGGCACGCTGGGCGGCGCGCTGGCCAACAACGATCCGGCCGCCTGCTATCCGGCCGCCGTGTTGGCCCTCAATGCCACTGTGCACACCAACAAGCGGCAGATCGGCGCCGATGCGTTTTTCAAGGGTATGTACGAGACGGCGCTCGCGGATGGTGAACTGATCACCGCAGTCAGTTTTCCCATTCCCAAAAAGGCCGCGTACATCAAGTTCGTACAGCCGGCGTCGCGATTTGCGCTGGTCGGCGTGTTCGTTGCGCAGACAGTGGGCGGTGCGCGGGTGGCGGTGACGGGCGCCGCGTCCAGCGTGTTTCGCGCGAAGGCACTGGAAGACGCACTCTCCAAAGCCTTCACCAACGATGCTGCCCGTGCGGTCAAGATGGATGCATCAGGGCTCAACAGCGATCTGCACGGGTCGGCAGCCTATCGCGCGCATCTGATTCCCGTGCTGACCGGCCGCGCGGTGGTGGCGGCAGGGTAGGCGTTGCTCACCAGTCGACATGCGGGCGGTGGAAGTTTCACCGCCCCGTTTTTTGCGGGTCGGCGATCTTGCGCCGCGCTCCGGCGGCGATGGCATTGGCTCGCGCGCGGTGTCGCGATCATGGCATTGCTGTCGGCAACTCCGGCAATTGGTCAGTCGGCAAGCGGCATGGTCGACGATTTCGATGTGTTCTGTCGATTCGTCGCCGACGACTACGCCTACTTCGACAGCAAAACTACGCAATGGGACAAGGCGTGCGCCGCATTGCGACCACAGGCCGAGCGCGCCACCGATCGCAATACACTGATACCTATCCTCGAGTCTGCGCTGGCGGAACTCTATGACGCACATGCGCATGTAGGTGCATCGATTCGAACGTCACCGCGCCTTGTGCCCACCGGTGCCGAGCTATGGGTGGAGTGGGAGGTTGATGCGGCCATCATTCGCGAGATTCGCGAAGGTTCGCCGGCGTTTATTGCCGGCGTTCGCCCCGGCATGCGGATCGTGGCGATCGATGGGCAGCCGATTGCGGAAGCCTTGCGTGAGCGACAGCCACATTTCCTGCGCGCGCCCGATGCCGCCGCACGGTCATGGACGTTGCAATCGGTGGTGGCCGGTCGACAGAACGGTGAGCCCGTAAGACTCACGATCGAAGCCGGCGGCACGACCCGCGTGATCGACTATGTGCCGGCCAATGATCGCGCAAGCGCACCGTTGTCAGCGCGGCGTCTCGACGTCGGCATCGTTGTCATTCGCTTCAACAATTCGCTCGGCGACGATGCAACGGTCGCCGCTTTCGATGCACAGGTCGACGCATTCAAGGACGCCCGCGGGCTGATCCTCGACCTGCGCGATACGCCCAGTGGTGGCACTTCGATGGTGGCGCGCGGCATCATGAGTCGACTGATCGGCGCGGCGGCGCCCTATCAGGTGCACGAGCTGATCGCGGAAGCGCGCGCGAGCGGCATTCGGCGGCGGTGGATCGAGTATGTGATGCCGCGCGGCCAACGATTTGCCGCACCCGTCGTCGTGCTTGTCGGCCGCTGGACGAGCAGCATGGGCGAAGGCCTGGCCATCGGACTCAACGCGGTGCGCGGCGCGCCCGTCATCGGCACGCCGATGGCGCATCTGCTGGGCGCGCTTGAAGAGATCAAGCTACCGAGGTCCGGCCTCGTGGTGCGTATCCCGACCGAACAACTGTTTCATGTGGATGGCACGCCGCGCGAAGCATTTGTGCCGTGCGCCGTGCCGATCGCGTCGCGTGGGACAGCGACAGACCATGCGCTGGATGCCGCGGTTGCATGGTTGGCGCACCCCCCGACCAAGGGCAACGCGCGCAAGACATCAAAGAAAGGCTCGGGCTGCGTCGGGACACCCCGCTGACATCGCGAGGTGTCCCGGCGGTGCGGCCGCCTCGTTTGGTTCCATCTGTTGCATCCAATGCCGCGGGTTCCACGTAACTACGGGGGTCGGGCACCTTGCCCCTAATCGCGAAGGTACAACAATGCGCAAATCCATTTCCGCGGCCGTGGCCGCCTGTTGCATGCTGCCGATGACGGCAATGGCCCAGATGATGGACGTCCCCGAAGCTGTCCGTGCACCCGCTGGCAGCAAGCCCGCCATGACTGCGATCGGCGTAGGCGAGTTGACCTATGAGTGCAAGGCCAAGGCCGCGGACGCCATGGCATTCGAATGGGCCTTTGTCGGCCCAATAGCCAAATTGATGGATACCCAGACGCAAAAGGAAGTGGGCAAGTATTACGCCGGCCCGACGTGGGAGTCGATGGACGGCAGCAAAGTCACGGGCAAGCAGGTTGCCGTGGCGCCGGGCGCGGCGGGCAACATTCCGTTACAGCTGGTCAAGGCCGACCCCGCGATGGGCACGGGTGCGATGACCGGCGTGACGTATATCCAGCGCGTGAACACCAAGGGTGGCGTGGCACCGGCGGATCCTTGCAGCGCGGCGACCGCCGGCATGAAGAAGACTGTGCCGTATCAGGCCGATTACGTGTTCTACAAGATGTAAGTCGCGAACGGCGCCAAGTTCGAGCACGATGCGCCGGACCGATGGCCCCGCGACGCATCGTGCTGGTGCGGCGGCAAAGCATCGATCCCTGTTCCGCATTGCGGCAGCCTTGGTATGCTAGTGGGTCGAGTTTGCTCACTGGCGACCCCACGCAATGCCAACTTCTGATGCAATCCCCACGCTGCCTGCTTCCGTCGACGCCACGCTCGACCTGCTGACCGCGCACGACTATGTCGCGGAGCGTCGGCTCGCGACAGCGGTTTTTCTGGCACTTAAATTGAGGCGACCGCTGTTCCTTGAAGGCGAGGCGGGGGTCGGAAAGACGGAGATTGCTAAGGTATTGGCGGCCGGATTGGGCAAGCCGTTGGTACGTTTGCAGTGCTACGAAGGTCTCGATACTGCTGCGGCCGTGTATGAGTGGAACTATCCGCGGCAGATGATCGAGATCAGGCTTGCGGAAGCGGCCGGCGGCGTCACGCGGGACCGACTCGCGCACGATATCTTCACGCGCGAATTCCTGCTGCAGCGTCCGCTGTTGCAGGCGATCGATCCACCGGACGGTGTGGCGCCGGTGCTGTTGATCGACGAGCTTGATCGTACCGACGAGCCGTTCGAGGCGTACCTGCTCGAAGTGCTGTCGGATTTTCAAATTTCGATTCCCGAGATGGGTGTGATCCGCGCGGCGACACCACCGGTGGTTGTGATCACGTCCAATCGCACACGCGAAATTCATGACGCGATCAAACGGCGCTGTCTCTATCACTGGGTCGACTACCCGGACGCGTTGCGTGAGTTGGCCATCCTGCGTCGCAAGTGTCCGCGCGCGCCGGAAAATCTGGCACGCGAGATTGTCGCGTTCACGCAGCGACTGCGTTCAATGGATCTCTTCAAGGCCCCCGGCGTGGCCGAGACGCTGGACTGGGCCGAAGCGTTGATCACGCTCGATCGCGTCGCACTGGACCCGCAAACAGTCGGCGACACGCTGGGTGTACTGTTGAAGTATCAGGATGATGTCGGCGCGCTGTCGCCCGAGGTGGCGTCGCGGCTCGTAGCCGAGGTCCAGGCCGAAGGCATCAGGATTTGATCGCCGCCGGCCGCCCCAAGGCGATCGCCCCCTCTGGGGGAGGCGGCGCGAAGTGACGCGTCGGGGGGGACAATGATCGCCGCCGCGCAGCCCCAGGGCGATCGCCCCCTGTGGGGAGCGCGAAGGTGACAATGGCAGGCATTCCCACTGCCCATCCGAACGCGATGCTTCTGCCCAAAGGGCGGCTCGCGGAAAACGTGCTGTATTTTGTGCGCGTGCTGCGCGCGACCGGCATGCCCGTCGGGCCCGCCAAGGTGATCGACGCCGTGGCCGCGGTCGAGGCCGTCGGACTTGCCAACCGCACTGATTTTCGCGAGGCACTTGCCGCGGTGCTGGTGTCGCGGTACGAGCAATTGCCGCTGTTCGAGCAGGCCTTCGATCTCTTCTGGCGCAACCCGAAGCTGCTGGAAAAAATGGTGGCTGCGTTGCTCCCCCGCGTGTACGGGCGGATTCCGGAGGACGAACAGGCGCCTGAGCTGCCATCGCGCCTCGCCCAGGCCATGGCGCCCAAGAAGGCGCCCGAGGCACGCCCCGATGACGAGGACGAAGTCGAACTTGACGCGGCCTTCACGTTTTCGGCACGAGAAGTCCTGCAGCAGAAGGATTTTGCAACGATGACCGCCGATGAAATGGCACAAGTCAAGGCGATGCTGGCGCGATTGCGCCTGCCACTGCCCGCGCGTCCACTGCGTCGCACACGCGCAGCCACCCGCGGTTCCCGTGTCGACATGCGCGCGACAATGCGTGCGATGACCGGCGCCGCCGGCGCAGTAGCGCCGCTGGCCTGGCGCGCACGGTTGCATCGCCCGCCGCCGTTGGTCGTGCTGTGCGATATCTCGGGGTCGATGGACCGCTACGCACGTATGTTGTTGCATTTTCTGCATGCGATCACCAACGATGGTCATCGCGTGCACACGCTTGTCTTCGGCACGCGACTCACCAATATCACGCGGCATCTCGCCCATCGCGATGTCGATGTGGCATTGGGGCGGGTGACGTCTGCCGTCGACGATTGGGCCGGCGGCACACGCATCGGCGCCTCGCTGGCCGAATTCAATCATCGCTGGTCCCGGCGCCTGCTGGGACAAAACGCTGTGGTGCTGCTGATCAGCGATGGCCTCGACGCGGAAGGGGGTGAAGGACTTGCGTTTGAAGTGGAACGGTTGTCGAAGTCGTGTGCGCGATTGATCTGGCTCAATCCGCTGTTGCGCTATGCGGGCTTCGAGGCGCGTCCGGCGGGCATTCGCGCGATCCTGCCGCATGTCGATGCATTTTTGCCGGTGCACAATGTGGCATCGCTGCGCGACCTTGCTGCCGCGCTGGACGTGCGTCAGGCGCCAGCGCGGCGTGCCGCTGCCGCGGCGTTCAAGTCACCCGCATTGAAATAGGCGTCGCGTAGGCGAGGCTGCAGCCGCGCGCCACGCATCATGCATTGCCGCGCGAGGCTGCAGCCTCGCCTACACTAAGCCTACGCTTCGCCTGCGATGCATTTGGTACGATGCTGCCTCGTTCGCAGCCACCAAGATTCTGCAGGAGACATTACGCATGGAAATGACCAACACCCGCATCGTGCCGGCACCACCCGCAGCGGTTTGGAGGGCGCTCAATGATCCGGCGGCGCTCAAGGCGTCGATCCCGGGATGCGAATCGATGGAGCGCACTGGCGATGACGAATGGCACGCCACGATGGCGGCCAAGATCGGTCCGGTATCGGCACGCTTTTCCGGCACGATGAAAATGACCGAGTCGAATCCGCCGAATGGCTACACGCTCAAGTTCGAAGGGCAGGGTGGCGCGGCGGGGTTTGCCAATGGCGAGGCGCGCGTGACGTTGGTGCCCGCCGAAGGCGACCAGACAGCGCTGACCTATGTGGTCAAAGCGCAGGTAGGCGGCAAGCTCGCGCAAATCGGGTCTCGCCTGATCGACGGCGCCGCGGCCAAGATTGCTGACGAATTTTTCGAACGTTTTTCACAGCGATTGGCACCCGCACCCTCAGCGGTGCTCGTCGAGACCGGCGCCTTTGTCGAGAACGCAGCCGGACGTGCGCCCAACAACAAGACCTGGATACGCTACGTTGCCATCGCCTTGATGCTGGCCATCGTGGCCTATCTCGCCTTGCGCGGCAGGGGCTAGCGCCGCGGTCGCGTGGCTCCGGTGCAATCGCGCCAGTCGGCAATCACGATAGTGTAGAGCGGCGTCCCCGTCGCGCCGGCCACCATTTCCTCGTGCTGTGAACACGGCTTGTCATGTTGCAGCAATGCGTCAAGTTGGACGCGCGCTGCCGGGAACACCGATTGGCCGGGCGCGTGGAGCACGAAGGCCACTCGCTTGCCTTCCACGTGTGCCGCAACCGCACGACGCAGATCCGGGTATTCCATATTGCCGCGCGCATCCGCCAATTGCCACGTCCACTCGCGGTAAGAGGCGGCGCGCGTACGATCGGCAAGGGTCACCAATTGCTGATGCAATCCCCAATCCACGGCAATCACACGTTCGACCTTGAGTTGGTTCAGGCGCGACGCAAGTTTGGCAATGGCTGGATCGAACGGTGGCGTGAAGTCGCGGTCGTTCTGCCACGCATCGATCATGCGGATGTTCACGGCGGCGTTCCACGCGAGCAAGGCGCCGACGATGACCGTCCCGGCGGTCGCAATGACGGCGCGAAGGCGCCGCCCGGACGAAAGCGTCGGTCCTTCCAGATGCTGGGCGGCAATGGCAAATAGCGTGACGAGATGCAACGTCGGCAGCGGCCAGATGCTGATCAGATGGTGGGTGCCGCCCACCTGAACCGTGGCCATGATCGCGATGGCGAGCAACGCCCAGGCGACGGTGAGAAAAGCCAGCAGCCGCTTGGCCGGCATCCACGGCCGCGATACGACCAGCAGGACGATTGCGCCGGCGAACTGGATCATCGCCAGAACGTTGAACGCACTCGTGACCGGCACATCCGTGCCGAAAACCCAGTTCAGTACAGACGTCCCGCTAAACGTGCTCGCGTAGAGATTCCATACTTTCGTGACATGCTGGAATACGGTGACGGTCGCACCTTCCCCACCGATATCGAGTTGCAGCGCACGCCGCACCAGAGTGAACGATCCCCAAAGCAGCAATGCCGCCGTCAAGGCGACGATCGCCGGCTGCCACGGCCGACCCGATTGCAGGCGACTTTTCGCGAGGTGTCCGGTAACGAGTGCGGCGGCGCCAACCCATGCCGCAATCACCCATACAAAATTGAGCTTGTCGATGAAACCGATCAGGAAGGCTGCGCACGTGATCAGCAACCAATGCGTGCGTCCGGTCTGCAGCCAGCGCCATAGCGTGACCAGCGACACGACGCGCAGGAATGTGGCGATCATGTGCGGGCCCCAATCGAGGCGCGCATGGCCGATAAGCACGGGATCCGTCGCGAGCACCACCAGCAGCACCGCCGCCCATAGCACGCCCAGCTCACGTCGGGCAAATGACCACAGCACGAATAATGACGCCGCCCCAAACAGGATGGAGGGCAGGCGTACGGTCCAGACACTGGTGCCGAACAGCGCCAACATCGGGGCGTGCACCCAGGCTTTCACCGCGCCGACGTAACCAAACGTCTGCATCAAGGGCAGGCAGCCCCATTGCCGGGTCACGGTGGCATCAACGTCGCAATCGCCGAGCAGACGGAGTGACGCAGGAACGAAAATCACTTCGTCGTAGTAGTAGCCCGGCTTGTCGAGCGCGAACGTGGCAAGCGCGAGAAAAACGGCAATGAATGCTGCTGGTACGATGTAACGAACGATGGGTGCCACGGCGTATGCTGCCCGGTCGGAGGACGCTGCGAGTAGGCACCCTGCAGCGCACTTGGTCAAGGGATGCGTCTCGACCTCGAAGCGACAGTGCCGTTGGCGAGGCTTTTCCGCGAAGCGTAATATGGTAGCGGTACAACACGACGTTGCAAAGGACATCCCGATGGACAGTGTCGATCTCGAAGTCTTGAAGCGTAGCGCCGAATGGGTCGAGGCAGGGCGGCGGGTGCTGCTGGTCACGGTCGTCAACACGTGGGGCAGTTCGCCGCGACCTGAAGGTGCGATGCTCGCGGTGCGCGACGATGGACTGGTCGTTGGTTCCGTATCCGGCGGCTGTATCGAGGATGACATCGTCGATCGCACGCGGCGTCTGGGCATGACGCAGACGCAATGTGAGGCGGTCACTTACGGCGTATCGGCCGATGAGGCGCGCCGCTTCGGCTTGCCGTGCGGTGGCACGATCCGTCTTGTGCTCGAGCCGCTCAATCGCGAGTCGGGCATGCGCACGCTGCTGCGTGAAATCGAATCCGGACATCTCGTAGCGCGCCGGCTTGATCTTGTGACCGGCAGTGCGTCGCTGCACCCCGCGCAGGCCACGGACGGGCTCGCGTTCGACGGCGCCACACTCACCACGATTCACGGCCCGCGCTATCGAATGCTGGTGATCGGCGCGTCACAACTATCGAAATATCTGGCGCAGATTGCCGTGGGACTCGATTACCAGGTCACGATCTGCGATCCGCGCGACGAATATACCGAAACGTGGGACATTTCTGGTGTGACGCTGGTGCGCACGATGCCGGACGACACCGTCAGGGCCATGCAGCTTGACGAACGTTGCGCCGTAGTCGCACTGACGCACGATCCCAAGCTCGACGATCTCGCGCTGATGGAGGCGTTGAAATCACCTGCATTTTATGTGGGTGCGTTGGGTTCACGTGCCAACAATGCCAAGCGACGCACACGATTGCTGGAGGTCGATGTGACCGCAGCGGAAATTGCGCGCTTGCACGGGCCGATTGGCATCTATATCGGTAGCCGCACGCCACCGGAAATTGCGATCTCGATCCTGGCCGAAGTCACCGCGGTGAAAAATCGAGTGTCGCTGCCCGAGGCCGCGAAAGTGGCGGGGGCCAAGGCGGACCTTGTCGCGAAGGATACGTGTCCGGCGGGCTGACGCGCAGCAACGCGTTGCGTACCTTTTGGGCGTCGCAGCGTACAGCTACCGGGCGCCCGGGCAGGACAAGGTGGCGACTACCGTGGTACCTTTGCGGGCTTCCGACTCGCTTTTTCCCCATGCGCTTCCACTTCCGCGGTAGTTGCACATCGGCCGCCCTGGCTTTGACCCTGCTTTCTGCGCCCGTCGCGATGGCGCAGTCACCTGCATCCGTACCAGAGCCGGCACCCGCTGTCGCGGAGGTCAAATCGATTTGGGACGCCCCCGAACCTTGGCGCACCGACCGGTTCTATTTTCAGACCAGCGTCGCGACTGTCCATTTCCATCCGGATGAGAATCACGACAATACGCAGCAACTGATCAATCTTGAATATCGGTTGAAGGACAAATGGTTGGAAGGGCAGTGGTTGGTCGGTGCCGCAGTCTTCGACAATTCGTTTGGACAGAATTCGCAGTACGTATATGGCGGACTGCTGTGGCGACCGTTCGAGTCGGCGCAGCCGCTGTATTTCAAGCTGACGGCCGGCATCATTCACGGGTACAAGGGCGAGTATCAAAACAAGATTCCGTTCAACAATGCGGGCATCGCCCCCGGCATTCTTCCGTCGATGGGCTATTGCTACAACCGCTTTTGTTCGGAATTGGTGCTCTTCGGCACGGCGGGCATGATGTTGACATTGGGTGCCACGCTGCCCTGATCGATTGGTCGAACGTCGGGTGACGTTGGCATCAGCCCGTCGCGGCATTGATGGTGCCGCGCATCCTCTCCCAGCGGTCGAGATCGGCCGCGACATCGACATCCCATGACAACGGCAGCAACCCGCAGCGAATTCCCGCACGTTCCAACGCGGTGAGCGTGTCCGTCGCGGTGCTGGCGGTGCTCATGCGGACCCCGTCGAAAGCAATCGGCACGCGCGCGCCGACCAATACATAGCCGCCATCCTCCGCCGGTCCCAGGATCGCGTCGTAGTGGGACAGTAGCTCGCCCGCCTCGCCCAAGGCCGACGCGTCCAGCACGGGGCAGTCCGTTCCGATCAGCAGTACGCCGTCCGCACGCGTCAATCCTGACGCCAGCGCAGCACCCATACGAACACCGAGATCGCCGTCACACTGCAAGTGCAGCGACGCGTGGGCCGCGGCGGCGCAATCGTGAAACCACGCAGACGCGGTGGAAGGGGCGCACCACAATTCAATCGCCGCGATGACGCCCGCTGCATGAGCGCAACGCGCATTGAGCAACGTGACGGCCGTCAACTCGCGATAGATGGCCGCGGCGCGCTCGACGCCGATCGTTGCCGCCAGTCGCGTCTTGACAGCGCCGGGGATCGGCTCGCGCGCAAAAATTTGCAGAATGGGTGCCACATCGGGCGTCATGAATAGTGGCGCGCGAGATGTTCGGGGTCGGCGCCCATTGCATAGGCGAGACGCAGCCGCCACATCTTGACAATGGTGCGCCATGGCCCGTGCCGCTCCCAGCGCCGTCCCGACGTGACGATGCGTTGATGCAGACATGCGGGAAACCCTGCGCGGCGCTTCAACGCCGTCGACAGCGCAATATCTTCCATCAACGCGATGAGCGGATAGCCGCCGATGGCATTGAACGTGTCCCGGAGGACAAAGATGCCCTGATCGCCGGTGGCAATGCCTGTGAGCCGCGAGCGCACATTCATCATCGTCGCGACGACCTTCAGGATTGCAGGCTCTCCCGCAATGTTCACATCGAACCGACCCCAGTGGGCGCCGCTTGACAATGCGCGAGCAATGGCGCCGGCGGCATCGCCGGGGAGCCACGAATCGGCATGCAGAAAGAGCAGCGCCTCACCGCGGGCCACGATCGAACCGGCATTCATCTGCACGGCGCGACCGCGTTGGGTGTGCAGCGTTCGATCCGCCAACGGACCTGCCACGGCAACCGTCGCGTCATCGCTGCCACCGTCAACCACGATCACCTCATGCCCTTGGGCGCGCAACGGCTGCAGGCGTTCGAGCGCGGCGACAACACCAGCGGCTTCGTTCAA